>JAYTPS010000027.1:0-5388 GCA_043747155.1 Flavobacterium sp.
AAAAAAGCTTTTCAATTACAGTAGGATTTATAGCATTACTAACGGTTTATATTCAATTTTACTTAATGATTGAAAACAGGATTTCATCAATCTATGAAACTATTTTTCGCTTTTTTAGTTTTTTTACAATATTGACAAATTTATTGGTAGGTATATATTTTTTATTTTCTTATATAAATCAAAAAAAAGGTAGTTTTTTATTTATTTCCAAACCAGGAATTTTAACTTCTGTAACAGTTTACATCACTATTGTTGGACTTGTTTATCAATTTGCTTTAAGGCATGTTTGGGAACCAAAAGGTTTGCAGATGATTGTAGACGAGTTATTGCATTCTATAATTCCATTTTTAGTGATTGTATTTTGGTACTTTTACGAATATAAAAATGCTGTTCATTATAAAGTTATTTTAAAATGGTTACTCTATCCTATAATTTATTTAATGTTTATTTTATTACGAGGATATTTTTCAAATTATTATCCATATCCTTTTATTAATGTTGGCATTTTAGGTGTTTCAAAAGTAATTGTAAACAGTTTTATTCTTGTTTTTGCTTTTACATTTATCTCATTACTATTTGTGAAAATTGGACATAAAATTTCAAAAACTTAATACATTGAAAGCAGTAATCCAAAGAGTTTCCCATTCCTCTGTAACAATTGACAATCAAATTGTAGCCGAAATCCAAAAAGGATTACTAATTCTAATCGGAATTGAAGATGCAGATTCTCAAGAAGACATTAACTGGTTAGCATCAAAAATTGTTAATTTAAGAATTTTCCCAGATGATAAAAATGTAATGAATTTATCATTAAAAGAAATTAACGGAGATGCAATTGTAGTTTCTCAATTTACATTGCATGCAAGCACTAAAAAAGGAAACAGACCAAGTTATATTAGAGCATCCAAACCAGAAATTTCAATTACAATGTATAAAAATTTCATTCTACAAATGGAAATTGAATTGGGTAAAAAAGTACAAACAGGACAATTTGGTGCCGATATGAAAGTATCCATTTTAAATGACGGACCAGTTACAATTGTTATTGATAGTAAAAATAAGGAATAATTTTTTTAAATATTAAAACATATTTTTACAGTAAAATCTCAATTATTTAAAAATATTTCATACTTTTAATAAAATTTACTGCAAATGATAGTACCTTTGCATACCTTAATTAGTTTATGTTTATGTAAATCAACATTTTAACTACTTCATTATTTTATGACTTTTAACAATAAATATTACCAAGAACAAATAGATAAATTAGGCAATGCTCTTGTTTATTTAATTGATCAAATGGGTTCTCTTCCAAAAACTAGTTTATTAAAATTAGTTTACATAATTGAAGAAAAATCTATTGAAAAACGTAGTATGCCTTTTTTTAACCTTGACTTTGAGGTTTGGAAATTTGGTCCTGTTTGTCAAAATCTTTACGTTGAATTTACAGAAGAACCTACAATTTTTAAAGATTACATTAAAAAAAGAAATACTAGAAATGGTTATGTTTTTGATAAAGTAATTTCGTTCAATGATGATGAATTTTCAGATTCAGATATTGCTTTGATGGATGAAATAATTAATGAGTTTTCAGGTGCAAATTGTAGTGATTTAGTTGAATATACGCATCGTGAAAATTCTCTTTGGTACAATACAGCTAAAGAAAATGGTGTTTTAGAATTACTTTTAAGCGAAGAACTTCCTACAACCAATATAAAAATTGATTTTACAGATTTATTTAAAAACGATTCTTCAAAGTTGGATTTTTACAATGAACACAAAGAATTTTTAAGTTTTGTATCTTCTTTAAAACAATAATATGTTTGAAGAAAGGAATTTATTATACTTTGAAGAGTATTATTTTGAAAATGGTAATCCAGCAAAACCAAAATATTTTCTAGTTTTAAAATCTGACCATAACGGAATGATGCTTATTTCATTACCAAGTTCTAAAGATTACATTCCATCAAATATTGAAAAAAAACACGGATGTATAAATATTCCTGACAAACAAATTGGGTGTTATTTTTTTCAAAATAATATTCCAATAACTGATTGTAACTTTTCTTTTCCTTTAGATACTTATGTTTATGCAGGTTTAATAACAAATCAAACCATTTCAACCATTAAATATATTTACAAACCCAAAGATTATAAGTTGGTAGGAAAACTAAAAGAAGTAGAACATAATGATATTATAAATTGTTTAAAGAATTCACCAAATATTAGAAATAAATACCGAAAACTTTTATAAAAAACACTTCAACCCGAAGTGTTTTTTGTTTATAAAACTTTAAACAAAATTTACCTAAATTCATTTATATTTGTTTCTTACATAAATAACCAAAATGAGATACCAAAACATTAGAGAAGAAGAATTAAAAAATAAAGTAGGACAAGATTTCTTCGCTAACTTTGATACTACCAAAATTGTTGGAAATATCGATTTTTGTGTAACATTAAAAAATAAAAATGCTACCCAAGAAAAACTTTTTGAAAGCCAGTCTTTGCTTTGGGCAGAAGCTAAAAAAGGTACAGTTGATGTTTTAACAATGATAACCCAATTGGTTTTAACTATAGGAAAAGCTAGAACTTTTGATAAGTTTTTACCACCAGCTTTTCTTGGAGCTTTTGATTCAAGTAAAATTGGTTTTGTGCATTACAATACTATTATGGAAGTTTTTTCAATGAACGATTTCAATTGGAATGTTACACCAAGCAATCACGAAACCAAAGAATTTAAACTCATTAAAGGTAAAATTGAAAAATCGTTATACCAAAACCATTATGTATATGATTTTTTAAAAGACGAGAAAGAATTGCAAGCGTTTATTAAAAACAACATTGCTAAAGCTACTCAAGATGCCAAAATCACTATAGATAAAAATAATTTTGTCCCTATATACTTGCGTTGGTTAGAACAAGTAAAACCTTGTATAGATTTAGATTGGGCATTAGTTAAAAAAAATAATGTTTTTGATAGAGAATTTTATCTAGCAGACCTTTTTGTAGATGATAAAGGAACAACAACTAGTACAGACGACACACCATTAAACGATAATCTATTTGTAATTTTTAGAAACGGACATTACGAAATTCAAAACAAGAATTTAGACGGTTTTTTTAAATCTGGTCACAATACATTTGCCATAAAAGACAAAGATGCTTATGAGCAATTTTGGAAAAGATATAAAAGACCACCACTAGAAAAATTTCAGCAATATATTTTAGAACGTAAAGATTTATTGGTTTCGCAAGATATTAGAGAACGAAGAGGTGCTTTTTTTACACCCAAAAAATGGGTAGATTTATCGCAACAGTACATTGCAGATGTACTTGGAGTTGACTGGCAAGAAGAGTATTATGTTTGGGATTGTGCCGCAGGAACAGGAAATTTATTAGCAGGATTAACCAATGAGTACAACATTTGGGCAAGTACACTAGAAATGGCAGATGTAAACCTAATGCACGAACGAATTGATAATGGTGCAAAATTATTAAAAAACCACTGCTTTCAATTTGATTTTTTAAACGATGATTTTGCCAAGCTACCTCAAGGTTTACAAGACATTATTAATGATGAGGAAAAAAGAAAAAAACTTGTTATTTATATTAATCCTCCTTATGCGGAACATGGGAACAAAACAACAATTTCAGCTAGTGGTGAACATAAATCTAGTGTAGCAAATAAAAGTAAAGTATATGATGATTTCAGCAAAAATGTAGGAACTGCTGCGCGTGAACTTTTTGTACAATTTTATTTGCGCGTTTTTAAAGAAATTCCAGATTCCAAACTTGCATCTTTTAGCACATTAAAATTAATTAATTCTCAAAATTTTATAAAGTTTCGTCAATATTTTAAAGGTAATTATTTAAAAGGTTTTATTTGTCAAGCAAATTCATTTGATAATGTGAAAGGCAATTTTCCAATCTCTTTTCTAATTTGGGACTTATCGGTTGATGTAGTCATTGAAAAGATTAATACAAATATTATCCTTTCTGATGAAAGTTCTGAAAACTCTTTTAAAACTTTTTATTCTTTTAATACAAAAGATTTCATTGGTGGTTGGTTAAGACAATTTTATGATAAAGAAAATGAACATATTGGTTATTTAATTTTACCAGGAATTGACATGCAACAACAAAATGGTGTATATCTAACATTTCAACCAACTGAAAGTGATATAAAGCAGCATAAAACAACTAAAATAACTAAAAATAATTTACACATTATCACATTATATTTAGCAATTCGACATTCTATAGAGCATACTTGGATTAATCATAATGATCAATTTTTGTATCCTAATAATGGTTGGCAAGATGATATAGAATTTCAAAATGATTGTCTAGCATTTTCATTATTTCATAATAAAAATACAATTAAATCACACAATAAAACCAACCATTGGATACCATTTACAGAGCAAGAAGTAAAAGCCAAAGAAAAGTTTGAAAGCAATTTTATGTCGCAGTTTATAAAAGGAAAAATTAAACAAGAACCGCAAACTACTGATTTATTTTCATCTAATGTTGTCATTCCGACTCAGGAGGAATCTCATAAAGAAAATAAATCATTAGAATTTTCAGAAAAAGCAACCAATGTTTTTAACGCTGGTCGTGAACTTTGGAAATACTATCACACACAACCTAATGTAAATGTAAACGCAAGTTTGTATGATATTCGCGAACATTTTCAAGGAAGAAATGATAAAAGTAAAATGAACAATAAAAGTGCCGATGAAACCTACATGAAATTGATTTCTAAAGTAAGAGAAGATTTAAAAATCTTAGCCAGAAAAATTGAACCAAAAGTGTACGAATACGGATTTTTGAAAGTTTAAAAAAATTATGACCGTTCAAGAAAAATTAAAAACACTAGACAAACTAAGTTCTCATTACAGTGAACACCAACATAATATTCTTGAAAATTATAAAAATCAATTGGCTATATACATTGGTGTAGAAAATGTTTCGCATAAATATTATGAAACTTTGTTGCAACCTGAGTTAGTATTACACAAACTGTATGAACCAATATATAATGAAGGAGAAGATTTTATAAACGAAATGGAATCTTTAAAATTTGAACACGATCAATACCTAAAAAAATTTGATGCTGATAAAGTTAAAGGAATAGAAAATATAGATTTGTTAAAAGAAAAATTACAACAATTTCTTAAAGAATCTAAAAAAATTCTACAAAAAAACAATTCGCAGTTTACAAAATCTAAAATTCACGATTTAATTTTTAAAGAAAAATTAACAAACAATAATCTTAACATTAAACCAATAAAAGCAATTTTAAAGACTACATTTTTTAAAGAAATAGACAAACTACCAGTTGAGCAAAGTATAGAAAAAGAATTAGATGCTTATGCTAAAGTG
>JAYTPS010000028.1:0-7439 GCA_043747155.1 Flavobacterium sp.
ATCGGCACGAAGTAAATCGGCAGTAAATAATTTTTGCACTCTTTCTATGGTTTCTTTAGTAAAATCTTCGGTTGTTGGTGCGTTTCTAAAGTATAAATATCCTCCAAAAATTTCGTCTGCACCTTCGCCAGAAAGTACTACTTTAATTCCCATATCAGTAATTGCTTTAGACAAGAAATACATTGGTGTACTAGCACGAATTGAAGTTACATCATAGGTTTCTAAATGCCAAACTAATTTGTCTAGAATTTCGATTCCTTGTTCTATTGTAAAATGTACTTCGTGGTGTTTTGTACCTAAAAATTCGGCTACTTTTCTAGCAGCTTTTGCATCTGGAGCATCTGCGTCTAAACCTATAGAAAATGAGTGTAACTCTTTACCTTTTTCTTTTAATAAACGAGCCGCAATTGATGATGTTAATGATGAATCTAATCCACCTGAAAGTAAAACTCCAATTGGAACATCGCTCATTAATCGTTTGCGAGTTGCTTCGGTTAATGCTTCTCTAATAGCAACTAAATCTAGTTCTTTATCGCATTTTAAATAATCTTCATATTCTGGTTTGTAGTATTTTACAAATCCTGTTTCTGGTGTATAATAATGTCCTGGTGGAAATGTTGAAAATGTTTTGCACTGGTCGGCAACAGGTTTCATCTCTGAAGCGAAATACATTCGTCCTCTATCATCCATTCCGTAATATAAAGGTTTTACACCAAGTGGATCACGACCAGCTATAAAATCGTCGCCATCTACTACTACAAATGCAAAATCGCCATCTAAATGATGAAGAAAATCATATTTAAATTCTTCGTAAAGATGCACAATTACCTCTGAATCTGATTTAGAACGAAATGTATGGTGTTTTAAAATTCCATCTCTCAATTCTTGGTGGTTGTAAATTTCGCCATTGTGAATCATCCAAGCAGATGAGCAACCTTGAATAGGTTGTTTGCCCGAATGTAAATCAATAATTGATAATCTTTCATGACTTAATATATGACCATTTTCAGTAATGTGCATATCGCTTTCGTCTGGACCACGATGTGACATTCTTTTAGAAAGTTGCTTTACTAATTCTTCGTCTTTTCCTTTTCCTATAATGGCTAATATTCCGCACATAATGTTATTCTTTAAATTGTAATATTTTTATTTGATGAAGCAAATTTGCGGTATTACTTATACTGTTTAAAGTGAATAATTAATTTTAGTTATAATTTATAACTAAAATTTTATTATTTTGATTTATTTGTAAGTAAAAAGGTTTTTTTGGGATTAAGATTTGGATTGTTAGAAATAGGAGTCGGATAAAACAAATGCAAGTAACACTGATTTTAAGGATTTTTATTCTACAGTTTCTACAACAAACTGCGTCCCATTAATTTCAAACGAAAACCCAACAACATTTCCCATAAGCTTCATGCCAAGTGGCGATTGTGGTGAAAGTGCAATTATAGTTTTAGAATCTAAAACAAATTTGGGTAAAGCTGCGCTAATAAAAAGATACATTGCATTAGCTTTAACAACACTTCCAAGCGCAATTTTAGTTTGAATTTGAGAAGAGTCAATTTTATCTAGAATTGCTTTTTGATCTAGAATTTCTCTTAATTTATAATTGAGTTTTTCTTGTTCTATATGCATCATTGACAAAGCTGTTTCATGCTTATCGCCAGCAGAACCTTTTGCATCATTTTTAGCATCTTCGGTTAAACCAAAAATCATATCGCGAAAAATATCTATTTTATCTTGTAATAATTGTTGGTGGTATTTTAGTATTTGTTGTTTCATTTTTTTTAACACTAAGCATTTTTTTTTGCCACAAAGACACTAATGCGCAAAGTTTTCTTTTAAAATTACAAACTTTTTTTTGCCAAAAAATAAATCAAGACGCAAAATTTTCTTTTAAGGTTGCTAAGTTAATAAGTTTTTGAGTACGTAAAAAAATAAAATTGAAGTATTACTATGTAAAGAATGACGCTAAAAATAATTAATTTTTACGCCATTCTAATTCAAATAATATAAAACTTGGTGGCTTCGTGGCTTCGTGGCAATTATCAAAAATCAAATTTAAAATTTGCTCCAAGCATAACTTGAATTCCTTGTACTGGATAATTTATCCAACGTTGATAATTCTGATTGGCAAGATTATTTCCTTTTAAGAAGAATGTTAATCTTTCATTGTGTTTGTATCCAACATTTGCATTTAAATCGAAATAACTATCAAGAGTAACATCTGTAAATAGTGTTGGTGGAACATCATCTATTACTGTTAATTGGTCTTTTCTTTCTCCAACAAAAAACACATTTACACCAGCAAACCATTTTGGTGTAATTGTAAAATCTAAATTAGAACCTATTTTTAGTCCAGGTAAATTCCATGCTTCTTTTTGATTTCCTGTGGCATAACTGCTTAAAGTACCATTAATTCCAAATGAAACATTTTTAGAAAAATCGGCTTTCAATTCTCCAAAGAAACTTACAGTTTTTACATCATCATAAACTACATCAAAGCTGTTTCCATTTTCATAACCATCACTTGGCGGAATGTCTAAAGACAAGATATTGTTTTTATATAATGCTTTATCGCCTTCGTTCAATAATGATCCACGAACATTGTAACTAATTGAATTGGCAAGTTTTCCTTTTAATCCTATATAAATGTCAAATTTTTGATCTGTTGGTGAAATACTTAATGTTGGTGAAACAAAGAAATTGTTTTGAACAAACTCACGATACGAATTTTGTTTTAAAGTTCCTTCAGCACCTGCATAAGCAACCATTAAATCACCAACAACTTTATAGGAAGCAGAAATATTTGGATAAATATAAAATTTATTATTACCAGATTCTGTTGCCATACTATAAAAAAAAGAGGCACCTAAATTTATAGATAAATCTTCTTTATTGATTTGAAAACTAGGCGAAAATCCAACATTGGTTGTGCCATATTTAAAACCTTGACTTCCAAAATATGTTTTATCAAAACTTCCGTTTATATAATCTAAAACAAAATTGGCTTTTATTTTTTCTTCCATAACATCAAACTCTAGTGATGGCTTTACAATAAAATGATTTTCGCCTGATGAAAACGCATCCCAAAAACGTTCAAATTTTATACTTGCATCTTTAAAAACGCTTTCATTCATTTTTAATCTTCCACCAACATACATTGTATGATAGGTTTGACTTACATCCAAATTTGGTAAAAGTATAACTTGAGGAACACCATACCAGTTATAAACTTGATTTTGATAACCAAAATCGGCATTCCAAGAAAGTGTTCCAGACCTACTTCCATAAGTTAAATCTAATGCAGTATCATAAAATTTATCTTGCAATTTAACTTCTTTAATTCCTCCTTGTGATGATAAATGACGTAACATTCCGCCAATATAATCGCCGCTTTCTAAAGTTTGTGTAATAAATAATTCGGCATTTATTGAACCATAATTTCCAGCGGCTAAGGTTAAATAATTGTTATAATATTTTTCTTGTTCAGATTTATCAACATTGGCAGCTTTTCCTTTAGATGGAGTAAAAGTTGATGCTACTGGAAAAGAAAAAATATTATATTGAATGTTTTCTTTTTTAGATGTTTCATCGTCTTCTAATGATGGTGTTTCTTTTACTTTAAAAGCATCAGATATTGATGGTGTGTATGGTTTTACAACGTTTACAACTTCGGTTCCTATATTTTCGTCTTTCTTTTGAGCAAAAGTAATTTGGGTTGCAACAAGAAGAGTGATTAATACTGTATATTGTGATTTAAATTTCATATTTGGTTTTTTATATCTACTTCAACAAGCTTCGTTTGATACTATCTAAAATTATTTACTTTACTACTGATGAATTAGTTTTACTTTCTTCGGCTTTAATTGTGTCTAATTCTGTTTGGGCTTCTTGAACAACATCTGTAAATTCAGTGAAATTCTTGATTACACTTTCTAAAATATAGGTTGCTTGATAACTATCTTTTAATCTATAAAAGTTTTTTGCCATAATTACCAATCCTTTAGCTCCAAAATATTTATATCCTGAATAATCTTTGGCCAATTTTTGAACTGCTTTATTAGAATCTTCAAATTTTAAATCTATATTCTTGAAATACGCATCATAAAACAATGCTTCTGCTGCTAATTCTCCTTTTGCAATTTTCAATAAATTGGCATATGCAGTTCGCGCTTTAGTTTCGTCATTAGCTTTTATTGCAGATCTTGCCACAATTATTTGAGCATCACTTTTAACTTTATTATCTGTTTTTGGATTTGCCAAAACTTTATCTGCATAAACAACTGCATTTGAATATTCCTTTTGGTCATAATAAGCACGCATTAAATTAGCTTGAGCGAAAGTAATATTTTGAGGAAAATCGGCTTCGGTTTCTAATCTTTTTAATACCGGAATTGCTTTGGCAAAATCGTTTTTCTTTAAATAAATTTCGCACAAACGCGCTAATGATTGTTCAGTATATTCGCTTTTAGATTGAGAAATTACATAGTCATAGTTTGCTATTGAGTTGGTTTCTAATCCGTCAGCATAATAAGATTGAGCCAAATAAAAGTTTGCCTTCATGCTGTGAATTCCTTTTGGGAATTTAGCAACATAACCGCTTAAAGTTGCAATTGCTTGCTTGATATTATTCTGCAAGTATTGTTTTTCGGCAGCTTCATAAGTATCATTATCTAATTCTGTATCTGATACTTCAACAAAGTCTAAAGTTCTAACCCAAGAAGCATATTCATCGACTTTTCCATTGTCAAGATAAATTAATCTTGCTGTTGAAACGGCTTCAAGAGCTTCGGCAGTTCTTGGATAATCGGCTGCAACTTTTTTAAATTTGGTAATAGCTTCATTATCTTTATTGGCATTGAAATAAATTAAACCTTGACGCAAAACTGCTTTTGAAGAATAGGTTCCGTTTTTAAATTCTGACAATAACTGATCGTAAATTTTTATGGCTAAATCGGTCTTACTATCGGCGACATAAGTGTTTCCTAATTCAAATAAAGCATCATCTCTATATTGAGATGTTTTATAAGTTTGAATAAATTTATTAAAATCTTCTATTTTTTTATCGTTTTTACTTACAAATCCGTAACTAATTGCTTTTTGAAAAGCGGCATAATCAGCATCAACACTTTTCAATTCGATTGCTTTATTGTAAGCTTCCATTGCTGGAAAATATTTTGAAGTAACAAACCTGCTATCGCCTAATCTTAAATAGGAATCGTTTAAACGAATTTTATCATCTTTTACTGCATCAATATGATTTTGGAAAAAATTTCCGGCTTGGTCATATTCTTTTTGTTTAAAATAACAGTAAGCAATATTATAGTTTATGTTTTTATATTCTGGTGTGTTTTTAGCTTCTGCCATTCCTTCAAATTGCTTAAAACTTAGTAAGCCGTCATTAAAATTATCTAAAGTATACTCTGTTTCTGCTTTCCAAAATGTTGCTCTTGCTGAAAATTTAACGTCTTTTTGTTCTTTAATAGATTTTACAAACATTTTTTGTGCTTCTTGATAACTTCCGTCTGTATACAATTCTAATCCTCTATAAAAAGTAACTTTTTGATAAGCCAATCGGTTTTCTGGGCTTTTATTTTTTTCTAATAAATTTAATGCTTCTTTATAATTTTTAGAAGTTATAAAAGAATTTATTAAAAGTGTTTCTATTTCATTTTTGCTTGATGATGCTGGATATTTATTCAAGAACAAAGACAAAACATCTGAAACACTTTGATAAGAATTACCTATTTCGTAACTTAGTTTTGCATAATTTAAATTGGCATCTTCTTGAATTTTTTTATCAAAATCCATTTCAGAAGCATTTTTAAAAGCGTTTAATGCTTGTTGCTTTTTATCAAGTTTCATGTAACTTTCACCTAAATGATAATAACCATTTTGGGCAACAAAGTCGTTTCCTGTTATGATTTTATTAAACTGTGAAATGGCATTTTCATAATCTTTTTGTTGATAATAAGTATAACCAAGTTGATAATAATCGGTGTTACTCCATTTTCCTTTTTTTCCGTTATATTCTTTTAAATAAGGTAATGCTTCACCATATTGTTTTAAGTTAAAATAACTTTCGCCTATTATTTTATTCAATTCCGATTTTTCTAAAGCACTTGATTTTGCCATTGCAGCTTTACCTAAATCAATGGCTTTTTGAAAATTTCCTAGCTTAAAGTTCATATCTGCCTGAAAATAAGATAACTTTTCTTTATATTTTTCTTCGCCAGAAACTTGATCAAAATATTTAGTTGCTTCTTTATAATTATCACCTTCATAAGCCATAAATCCTAAATAATATTTGGCTTGAGAACCATATTCTTTAGAATTTTGAACTTTATTAAAATAAGTTGTGGCTTCTTTTTTCTTTTTGGCAGTGAAATAAGCATATCCTTTTTGAAAATTAAATTTTTCTTGCTCTTCAAATGTCAATCCGCTTTCATCAACTTTATCAAAATATTCTAGTGCTTGTGGATAATTTCCGTTTTCAAAATAATATTGTGAAACGCCAATATAAGCTTGATTTTGTTTAGAACTTGTTGGGTAATCTGCAACAAAATCTTCCATCATTTGTTCTGCATTATTTTGATTCAATTTAATGGCACAAAATGCAATATAATAGGCACAATCTGCTTGAATATCTTGAGCATCATTCTCGGCTTTTACTCTGTCAAAGAGAATTTGAGCTGCAAGATATTGGTTGTCATTATACAATGAAACTGCTTTGTCAAACTCAGCCGATTGATGATTATAAATTTCAGATTTTTGAGCATTTAAAGCTGTAAAAGCTATCAGTAAATTCAGAAAAAAAAACGCTGTTATTTTTTGCATTGTTTATTATTTTATTAATCATTCCAAAATTATCATTCTAGTATCTATAACGAGAGATTGTTTGGTTTTATTATAAACATTTTTCTTAACAATTTGTGAAAGTTTTAAAGTTGTAAGTTTTGGGTTGTGAGTTGTAAGTAATGGATTGATTTTAAAAACTTTTATAAAAATTATATTTTTGAATTATAATTTGAAGTTTAGAATTTTATGAAATTTATTTTGAAAAACTACGTTATAATAGTACTTTTACCCAATAAACAAAATTTCTTATGTCGCAACTTGTACTTTCTTTAAAAAATGTAACTATTTATCAAGAAAACAAAGTCATTTTATCTCAAGTAAATCTTGATGTGAACCATGGTGAGTTTTTATATATTATTGGAAAAACTGGTTCAGGAAAAAGTAGTTTTATGAAAACTTTGTATGGTGATTTGCCTTTAACTGAAGGTGAAGGACATATTGTAGAATTTGATTTGGCAACGTTAAAAGAAAAAGAAATTCCTTATTTAAGACGAAAAATAGGAATGGTTTTTCAAGATTTTCAATTGTTACCAGACAGAAATGTAACTGCCAATATGCTTTTTGTTTTAAAAGCA
>JAYTPS010000029.1:0-4213 GCA_043747155.1 Flavobacterium sp.
TTTTGACCAGCACAAATAATTCTATGAAAGAAGAACAAGTAATTTTAGTTAACGAAAATGATGAACCAATTGGTTTAATGAATAAACTTGAGGCGCATGAAAAAGCAGTTTTACATCGTGCTTTTTCTGTCTTTATATTGAATGATAAGAATGAGGTAATGTTGCAGCAAAGAGCACATCACAAATACCATTCACCTTTATTATGGACCAACACTTGTTGTAGTCATCAACGTGCTAATGAAACTAATATTGAAGCCGGAAAACGTAGATTGTTTGAAGAAATGGGTTTAAAATCTGAGCTTAAAGAACTGTTTCATTTTATTTATAAAGCGCCATTTGATAACGGTTTGACTGAGCATGAACTTGACCATGTTATGATTGGATATTCCAATCATGAACCAAATATAAATGACGAAGAAGTTGAAAGCTGGAAATGGATGGAAATAGAAAATATAAAAGAAGATATGATTAAAAATCCAGCTATTTATACAGTTTGGTTTAAAATAATTTTTGATCAATTTTATCATTATATTGAAAATCACAAAATTTAGAAGAAAATTTAATTAAATAATAAATCCACATTTTATCTAATGAAAGCAACAGTTTCTAGAAAAGCACATTTCAATGCAGCTCATCGATTGTATCGAAAAGATTGGACTATGGCGCAAAATGATGCTGTTTTTGGAAAATGCAATAACCCAAATTATCATGGTCATAATTATGAATTAATTGTTTCTGTTACAGGTGAAATTGATCAAGAAACTGGTTTTGTAATTGATGTAAAAATACTTTCAGATTTAATTAAGGAACACATTGAAAATGCATTTGACCATAAAAATCTTAATCTAGATGTTACTGATTTTGAAAATTTAAACCCAACTGCCGAAAATATTGCGTCAGTTATTTGGAAAAAACTTAGAAATTTTATTGAAATTAATAAAGATTTAGAAATTACATTATATGAAACGCCTAGAAATTTTGTAACTTTTAAAGGTTTATAATGAGACTATATCCGTTGCAATTTGAACCCATTTTGAAAGAAAGAATTTGGGGTGGAACAAAATTAAAATCTTTTTTAAAAAAATCAATTTTATCTGAAACAACCGGAGAAAGTTGGGAAATTTCTATTGTCGAGAATGATATTAGTGTAGTTTCAAATGGCTTTTTAAAAGGAAAACCTTTAAGTGAACTTATTAATGATTTTCCAAATGAAATTTTAGGCACTAAGGTTTTTAAACAATTTGGTGCTCAATTCCCACTGCTTTTTAAATATCTTGATGCACGCGAAGATTTATCCATTCAAGTTCATCCAAATGATGAATTGGCAAAAGTGCGTCACAATTCTTTTGGGAAAACCGAAATGTGGTATGTAATGCAAGCCGATATAAATGCAAAATTGATTGTTGGTTTTAAAGAAAATTCTTCTGCCAATGAATTTCTAAAAGTTTTAAAAGATAAATCTATACTTTCAATTTTAGAATCAAAAAAAGTTAAAAAAGGAGATGTTTTTTTTCTAGAAACAGGAACTGTTCACGCTATTGGTGCAGGAACAGTTATTGCCGAAATTCAGCAAACGTCTGATATTACTTATAGAATTTATGATTTTGATAGAGTAGATGCTAATGGAAATGTAAGAGAGCTACATTTAGATTTAGCTTTGGATGCTATAAATTTTAATGAAGTTAAAGCAGAAATAAAATATTTAAAAAAGAAAAATTTCTCAAACCAAGTAGTTGATTGCAAATATTTTACTACCAATTTTATAGCGCTTGATGGTTCAATCAATATTAGTAAAATAAATCAATCATTCACAGTATATATGTGTGTTGATGGTAGTTTTGAAATAGAATATGATAATGAAAAATACCTTTATAAGATTGGAGATACAATTTTAATTCCAGCTGAAATGTCCAATTTTATAATTAAAGGAAATGCAGAAGTGTTAGAAATTTACATTTCTTAACCTTAATTTGAAAGATTATGTGTAGTTTTGCATCCGAATTATAAAATAAAAGAAAAATGCCAAGCGTTAAAAATTTAAAAAAAGACATCAATTTCGTTTTAGGTGATATTATTGAAGCAGTTTATATTTGCGAAATGACATCTGAAGGAAAACCAACAGAAGCTACAAATGCTATTATAGATGAGGCAATTACATCTTTTGATGGTTTAATTGTTAAAGTAAATGCCAAAAAAGTTGAAAATAAAAAAGCTCATTTCAAGCAAATCAATGTAGAATTAGAACAAACTGCAAATCAATTGATTGCTAAAATCAACGCATTATAATAAAAAAAACAATAAAAAAAGTGTGAAATATTTTGGAGAATTAAATTTCAAGATTATATTTGCACTTGTAAAGAGTTTGCCAGCGTAGCTCAGTTGGCTAGAGCAGCTGATTTGTAATCAGCAGGTCGTGGGTTCGAGTCCCTCCGCCGGCTCTTCATTAAAAAACCATTCGTTTATTTTTCGAATGGTTTTTTTTATTTTATTTTTCTGTTTTTCTTCTTTCTTTTATCAATTTATCAAGTTGTTTACCATAAATTGATTTAGAAACTTTTGGTGTAAGCGATTTTTGAATTGTATCTAAATAAATTAAATTAATATCATAAATTTCTGACAAGGCAACATATGGAGCGACTTCAGAATCTTTATGATTTACAGCAAAGTTTGTTGTGTATAAATATTTTCTTTTTAATAAGCTATTCTGTTGTTCTGTAATAGTTACAATTTCAGATGTTTTACCTTGCTTATAGGCGGCAAACTTTTTTTCTAATAAAGATAAATCTTGATCAATAAGCTTAGAAACTACAGTTCTATATTCGTCATAAATTTCTTGATTTTTCGAACCAGTAATTTTTGTATCGGCAGTAAAAAATTCTAATGATGTTTCAATATTAATTTTACCTTTTTCGGCAAAAAAAGCAATATTGTTGTCTAATGAATTAGATACACCTCGGTCTAAAAATAAATAATACATTTCTGGCGAATCAATATTTATTTCACTTGTAAAATGAGAATCACCATTTATTTTTATAGTATCTAGCGCAACTAAAGTTGTATCTTTTAGTTTTTGAATATAAAGTGTGCCTTTTTTTAATCCTTTTATATATCCAGTAATAAGTAGATCCTTGTTTTGTTTATTCTCAGAACAAGAACTTAAAATTGATACTAATAGTAAACAAAATATTGTTTTTTGCATGGTTTTTATTTTTTTGGCAAAATAATAAAAAAATCCTCAATCTAAAATATAAATTGAGGATTTAATAAGTAAAAATAGTATAAGTGAATTATCCTTTAAGCCAAGCTTCTTTTAATTTATTTTTACTAAAATTAGATGCATTATAACCTAGAGTTTCAGTAAATGGTATAATTACTTTACCTGTTAAAGTTTGAACTTTACCATTTCTTTTTATTTTCATAGTAATAATATCTGTTTCTTTCCAGTTTTGAACAGAAGCCATCATATCTGAAATGGCATCAATGGTATATTCTTTTCCATTTATAGACGAAATAATATCATCAGCTTTTAATCCCATATTAATTAAAAAAGGAGTTAATTCAGTGTTCGATCTTATTAAAATTTCTTTAGTAGCCGGAATTCCTGAAATACATGGTGTGGTTTTATTAATAAACGGATTTCCTGGTTTTTTTATAATTGAATTTGTAACACCCATTTTTGCAAAATATTCGTCATAAGGAATTGGAGTTTCTCCATCAATATAAGTATTTAAAAAGGTTGCAACTTCTGGATAAGTTAAAGCTACAATTTTATCAAATAACACTTCATCTGAAAATGGTTTTAAAGAACCAAACTCTGTTGATAATTTTTGCATTAAATCTAAAATACCTCTTTCTCCATTACTTTTTTCACGAATAATAATGTCAATGCACATTCCAATTAAAGCTCCTTTTTCATAGACATTCAGGTATTGGTCTTTATAAGGTTTTACCAAAACATTGGCACTCATTTCTGTAAATGGCATAGTGTCATTCATAGAAGCGGCATGTTCCATTTTTTCAACCATTCTTTGATAAAAGGCATTTTCATCAATCAAGCCTTGATTTACTTGAAATAAATTGGCGAAATATTCCGTAACACCTTCATACATCCATAAGTGTTTCGACATTTTTGGCGCATTGAAATCAAAATCATGGATTTCCTTGGAGTGAATACTTAAAGGCGTAACAATGTGAAAAAACTCATGGGAAACCA
>JAYTPS010000030.1:0-7763 GCA_043747155.1 Flavobacterium sp.
TCTTTTCTTTTCTTTTCTTTTCTTATATGCACAGGATGTTAAAAGTTTTAGTTGTGGAACTGACGAATTGCATTTAAAAAATTTAAAAGATAATATTGATTATAAAAGAAATTTTGAAAACAACTCTTTAAAATGGCAAGATTTTGCTCAAAAAAATTACAATAAATGGGATAATAGTAAATCACAAAATAAAAATACTAACTTCATACCGCCACAAGTAACTACTTTAAACATTGCTATACATGATATGTCAAGTAATAGTAGTTTTCTACCAACCACAGGCACTGATATACATGCTTACGATTATATAATAAACAAGCTTAACCAAATATTTAATGGAGTTAATTTAGTAAGTCCAGAAAATGGAAATCCAACTTTTATAAATTTTTGTTTAACAAGTAAAGATAAGAACGGAAATCCATATACGCTTTCAACAAGTAGAACAACTACTCCTTTAGCAGGTATTTTAGCAAGAACTACAACAGCGATGACAGCTCTGGCAAGCGCTGCTAATTCAAATTTATTAACCCCAACAAATAAAAATATAAATATATATATAGTTGATGATATTGATGGTGTAGCAGGTTTTGCAACACTACCATCTTCTCATGGACAATTATTTGATGGAATATTTATTGAAAGACAATTTCTAATAAATAATAGTTCATTAAACCAAAACATGGAAGTATTGGCTCACGAAATGGGACATTATTTAGGATTATTTCATGTGTTTGGAATTTGTGATCCAACATTAATAAATTCTCTAACGGATGTTAATGGTTATAATCCTTGTTCATGTGATAATAATAATTGTTTGTTTAATGGGGACATGATTTGCGATACTGCACCAAGTATGCTTTTACAACCAGCAAATTATACTTGTAATATAAACACATGTTCGACAGACGCAATTCCTTATCCTACTACTGTTGCAAATATTAACCCAATTACAAGCAATGTGAACGATAATAAAAACAATTATATGGACTATGGTCTTGCTAATTGTCATTCGCAATTTACGATTGGTCAAATTACAAGAATGAACTTTATGATTGACCCAATTGATGGTCCAAGAAAAAGTTTAGTAGGTCAATCTGCTTGTGTAAATTGTGAAGAAATGAATAATTGTACTTTTTTTATAAATACCAATGTTGCATTACCGGAAATTAGACATGAAATAATTCAAACTGCATCTGGAACTCCAGCAATAACCTTTTCGCCAGCAGTTACAACATGTTCAAGTGATACTGCAAACAATTTGATATACAGCTGGGAGTTACAATTTTTAAATACTAATACTATTGTTGTTCCAATATTTACAGCTACAAATTTCACAACAGCATCAACATTAGTGCCAGGAAATTATCAATTAACGATGACAGCGACTTTTGGTAGTTTGTGTAGTGAAACAGCAATATATGATTTTGTTATATATCCAGCAACTTTACCAAATTGTAATTTAACATTACCAGCATCCAATAGTGCTGCTGATTGGACAGCTGATAATTGGAATAGAATAACCTTTACAAACGGTTGGGCAATTGTGCCACCAATTCCATTATATCCACCTTACAATTATGTAAATGGTTCGCAACCACAAACACCAACTTCTACAAATTTTAATGCAAATGGTTTTGATGTTATCAATTTAGTTGGTGGAGCAATGCCAAGTAGTTACGACTCAAATTTTACAGGAATAATTTTACCATCAACTGCAAATATAACTAGTGTTATACGAATAGGTGAAATAATTAACTCTAGCAACACTTCTCAAGGTAATGCCTATTATGCAAAAAAAACAATTACTGTAAATAGCCAAAATTGTAAATTTAGAGTTTGGTATCTTGGTGCAACAAATGGAAATTCATCATATATAAATTACCCATTTCACCTTGCCAGTATGAATACTGATGCGGCTTTTGGATTATTGAATAGATATAGATATAATAGTCCTGTAAATACAATTACAACAACAATTAATTCAAGACTTGGATTTAATGAATTTGGTGATTTACCAAATCCTACTAGAATTTTTTCAAACAATGATATAGTAAGTTTAAAAATAAATTCTACTTTATCTCAATTCACATTAGATGTACTTCATAGAAATTTGCAATGGCAGTTTTATGATTTAGATTATAGTGAATTTGCCCAATTAAACCCAAATACAGAAATTGAACTTACTTTTTTTGCACATTCTAATACAACATCTAGTGGTATAGCTTTACAAAAAGCATATGCTTATTTTGGTTTAGAATGTTTAGGTGGTGGCATGCCTAATGATTTTAATTTTAATATTCCTGACCAAGTTTTACCTTGCACACCTTCAGGTACTAATCAACAGCTGATTTTACAAATGCCAAGGCCAAGTTATTTGTCAGAGTTTAATTCTTTACCATTTAATAATTTCACTGCAAACTTTATAAATGTTAGAATTTTCAAACTAATTAGTCCAAATGTTTATAGTACAACTCCCGAACCTTCATTTAATATTAATGATGGTAAATATACTTTAACTTTAAATTCATCTGATGCGCCATTTGCAGATTATAGAGTAGAGTATAGAACTTTACATAAAACTGTTACTGATGATTTTAGAGTATTCACTAGTTTTATAAATTCTACTGTTGATTGTGGTGATGGAGGACAAATTGATAACACTTTTTACACAAATATTAATACAGATTTAATTTCTACAAACGATGTTAACATTCATCAAAATTCAATTTTATTGTGTGGTACAAATAATTTACCTCTATTAAAATTAACACCTACTTGTATAACTTTACCGCACAGTTATCAATGGTACGAAGGTCCAAATTTAATTCCTGGCGCAACAAATGAAGATTTACAGTTAACAATTGCAAACTATTTATTGGTTAGTAATGGCTGTCCTACCTACACAAGACGAACAATTTTTACAGAACCATATTGTGGAAGTCTAAGAAATATACAAAGTCAACAATTCAAAATTTATAATTTACAAGGATTAATATCAAATTATAGCCAAACAAACGATTCAGATATTTGTTTTGGTCAAAATTACACACTTAATGTAAATGATGTCAAGTTATACAATAATAATTGTTCATTACCAGCAGCTTTTAATCTTAATAATTCGGTTGTTAATACTTTTAATTTTCAAATGTATGATCCTATTAGCCAGCAAGGAATAGGAAATATTATTACATTTACATCTAATGGACAATTAAATCCTTCTTTTAACTTTGGAAATTTACAATTTACTTTTAATAATCAAAACCCATCAAATCCTACTCAACCACTTTTTGTTCCAACAAATACTAATAACCAATTTAATGTTTATTTACAAGTAACAGGAACCTATTATGGTTGTCCAATTAGTTTTTTACATGGAACTAATGTTTTTCCTCTACAAACAATCACTTTCAATCCTAGCGCAATTGGTGGCTCAATTGGTTTTATATGCGCTAACAATGGTATAACCAATGTTAATGCTGGTATTACTAGTATGGCAGGATACGGTTGGCAATCTTCAACAGATAACATTACTTTTAATAATATAATTGGTGCGCCAAATACTAATAATTTGCCTGCAAGTTTTGTTACTACTTTATTAGGATCAAATCCAACTTTGTTTATACGTAGGGTTTCATTTGGTTTTGGTACCTGTGCTGCAAATGCTTTTAGCAATGTTGTTATAATAACCAATCATCCAACAAGTGTAATTTTTAATGCAACGTTATTACCAACTACTATATGTAATGGTTCAAATACTTTTACATTACCTACAACATCTTCAAATGGTATCATTGGTACATGGAATGTTGCAACAATAAATAACACCACAAGCGCAAATTACACTTTTACACCAGCAGCAGGTTATTGTTTACCACCTTTTGTTTATAATTTAACTGTAACTAATAATTTAGTTCCAGTTTTTAATTCAATTCAACCTGTATGTCAAGGTGAATCTTTTACACTTCCATTAACATCTGTAAATGGTGTATCTGGACTATGGTCTCCTTCAATAAATAATTCAGAAACAACAACCTATACTTTTACGCCAACCACTAATGGATGTAGTACTAATTTAGTAACAATGACAGTAGTCATAAATCCAATACCAACCATTAGTTTTGAAAATGCTTCAATAAACACCTCTTTTTGTAGTGGCGCAACACCGCCAACATTACCAACAACAGATGACAATGGAATTACAGGTAATTGGAATCCTGCAATTGTAAACAATACAACCTCTGGCAATTATATTTTTACTCCTTCAAATAGTCCATGTTCATTACCTTTAATATTAACAGTAAATGTGATACCAACACCTTGTGGATTTACTTTGTCTTGGGATTCTGACGTTAGTTGTCAACAAGCAAATGAAGATCCTAGAGTTAAAGACGAAAATATTGTAGATGGACCATGTATTAGAGTTTGCGAAAACAGTACCATTACCTTTAATATAAATGGTAATTACATTGGTATTGACCATACAGAATGGAACATTACAGGCGGTACAATTAGTAACTCAACAAATACATCATGTCAAATAACTTGGAATACAAATTCTTTTTACGCATTACAAGGAACAATACATTTAGTAAACGGTACAACAGTTGCTATAAATAGATGTATAGAAAAATTAAATGCTCCGATAGCATTATTTGGAATAATGCCAGATGTTGGAGCAACTATTGTTTATGGTTGTAAAACTAGCGATTTAGTATTTGAAAACTTAACTACAAATAATAATGGTCATCAAACCATATATTACAATTGGGATTTTGGTGATGGCACAACTTCTAATGAATTTGAACCAATTCACAACTATAATAGCTCAGGAACATACAATGTAACTCTATCAGCTTTTAATGGCTGTAGTTGTTCGAGCACCTATAATTTAATAGTAATTATAAATGATGGAAATGTTCCAATTCAATGTCCAAGTGTTGCATGTGAAGATGAGGTCGCAACTTATTCAGTTCCTGAATATATTGCAAGTTCTTGCAGTATTCATTGGACTGTTATTGGTGGAGAAATTGTTGGACACAATTCAACTTTTACATTAATTGATGTACTCTGGAACAATATAGACAGCGATGGTTTTGGTTATGTTTCAGTTGATGAAAATAATTGTTTTACTTGTTCAACCGTAATAAAAATACCAGTTGTTCAAAAATTAGGAACAATAAAAGGAAATGCAACAGTTTGTCAAAAATCACAAAATTTGTATTCCTTACCTAAATGGCCAACTACACAATTTAATTGGACATTAAACAATAATGGAACTGGTGCCTATTTAATTGAAAACAATCAAAATAATGAGATTATTATTTATTCAGATTCGGTTGGAACGGTTGATTTGTATTGTACTTATTTTAACACTCTATTAAGTTGTGGTGGTTCCGCACACCTACAAATAGAGGTAAGACCCAACATCAATATTCTTGGTTTAACAACAGTTTGCACCAACACTAATGAAACCTATAGTTTTACTGATGCTGACGGTATTTCTATTTCTAATATAAACTGGAACATTACAGGTCCAAATAATTTTGTATTGAGCGGAAACACCTCTCCTTTAGATGTTACATTTCCAACTGTTGGAATTTATAATATTACAACGTCATCAACTTATTTTTGTAGTAGCATGCATCCAATTACAGTTACTGATAAGCCACAACCACCAACAGCTATAATAGGTTCTTTATTTGTATGTCCTGGCGTTCCATCAATTTATAGTGCGACACCAGTTGCTGGAAGCACTACTCATTGGCAGGTTTCTAATGGTTCTTTTTTAGGCAGCAATATTGGCGATGAGGTAAGTATTATGTTTAACCCAACAGTTGCCGGACCTTATCAAGTAAGTGTATGGTATGAAACTGAATTTTGCCCAACTGATTTATATTCAATATCTGTTGACAGACAACCTGTAGATTTAACATTAACACAAACCCAATCACCTGTTTGTGGTAGCTCATTTGCAACATACGCTATTGCAGACGCTAACGCCGATAGTTACAATTGGTCAATCATTCCAGAGAGCGCAGGTAGTATTAATACGGGTCAAAACACCAATGAAATTTCTATTTTATGGAATCAGTTTAATGGTGCTGCACATGTTAAAATTGAAGTTGTAAGGTGTAGTACAACCTATTTAGTTCAATATTTAATACAAGTTATAAATGCACCAACGGTAACTATAAATGGAGCTACAAATGTTTGTAAAGGTGTAAATACCAATTTTACATTGTCACTCGCGCCAAGCAGTACTTTTGATTATGTTGAATGGAATTTTGGCGATGGTACAACTCAAACCGTTTATTATACTAATTCTAGCTCATTAACTATAGCACACCAATACAACGATCCTTTATTGATTAATACTAATTACCAAGTTACAGCCACGGTTCATGGTGGCAGTGGTTGTATTATGCCAGCAACAGCAACATTTAATGTAACAGTTTCTCCAACACCTGTAATATATTTAACCCCAACTAACGGTTTAAATATTTGTAGTCCTGCAATAACACCATCGTCTTATAACTATAGTGTTAACATACAAAGCGGTTTTGCAGGAACCAATACTATACAATGGTATCATAATGGAAATAGTATTGCAGCAGAAACCAATGCAACAATAAATGTGCAACCGTATGGTATAGGTAGCTTTTATGCTACCGTTACTAATAATTTTAATTGTACTGCAACAACACAAACATTTTATGTAACCAATGAATGTGGTGGTTGTAGCGCACCTTATCAAGTTGACGCAGCAGTAATCAATACTGTTTGCAACGGCTTTCAAGCTACTGCAACTGTAATTGAAGGAACACCAATTAGTGTAAATTGGGCATCAGTTAATTTTCCTGATGCTACAATAGTTAATAATACTCCTTATAATTTAACTGTAGATAATGTGCAACCTGGGCAATACACGATTCAACTTATTGCCAATTACTACATTAACGGTAGTAATTGTGCTAAAACTAAAGATGTTACATTTACAATACCCTACAAAGCAGGGATTAAATACAACGTGAGTTGCAATGGGTCATCCTATAATGTGCAGTTACTAGACTTCTCAGTATATTACCCACAAACACCTATTGAGCATTTTAGCTTTACTATTGATAATGGTTTAAATTGGTATCCTGCAACAATAGTTGGTGGTATAGCCCAATTTAACACCACATTGCCTCCAGGTAGTTACCCTATTGGTATACAAATAAACAGTGCCGGTTATGCAGCATGTACCCATTTCGAAACACTACTATTACCAGCCATGCCAAGCGCTGCTTTTACTACTAGTACCAACAATTGTCAAGATAACGCAGTACAATTTACCGCTTTAGACAACAGCCCTGATTTGCAATATAACTGGAATTTTAATGATGGTTCATATAATTTACAACAAAATCCAGTACGTGTTTTTAATGGTTCTGGTGATTTCACAGTACAATTAACTGTTACTAATAAATATGGTTGTGTTGCAACTTCAACACAGTTTGTATATGTCACGCCAGTAAATATGTTTGGAATTCTGGAACAAACACCATCATCACCTTGTGAAGGTAACTCTACTTCACTACACTTTGAACCAAATCCAGGTCAAGTAACGCCGACAAGTATTACATGGTATCATGACAATATCGAAGCACCATCAATAGCAAATACAACAGCACCCAATTTAGACCTCACGGTTAATCAATCAGGTTATTACATTGCACACCTTACTGATGCCAATGGTTGTGTTTATAAATATACACTAGCAA
>JAYTPS010000031.1:0-9674 GCA_043747155.1 Flavobacterium sp.
TTTTCTTTGATAAAATATTCTTGCACATCACCCATCAATCGCAAAGCAAATTCTGTTGAGAAAATACATGTGTTTTGAGCTTGATCCTCTTTCAAAATATCAGCTTGAACTGTTCCACGAACTTGAGTTAATGTTTTGATTTTGATATCTGTATAAACATCTACAGGTAAAACTTCATCTCCTGTAACGCCCAAAAGCATTAATCCTAATCCGTTATTTCCTTGTGGTAAATCGCCTTGGTATTTTGGTCTTGTAGTTCCTTTTTTCTTATAAATTTCGATAATTTTATCCTCTACTTCAGCTTTTAGATTATTTTCAATGATGTATTTTTCGCAATTTTGGTCGATAGCTGTATTCATAAAAAATCCAAGCAACATTGGTGCTGGACCATTAATTGTCATAGAAACCGAAGTTAACGGATGACTTAAATCGAAACCTGAATATAATTTTTTGGCATCGTCTAAACAACAAATTGATACTCCAGCATTACCAATTTTTCCATAAATATCAGGACGAATGTGTGGATCATTTCCGTATAAAGTTACACTGTCAAAAGCTGTTGAAAGTCGTTTTGCTGGTAATCCGGCAGAAACATAATGAAAACGCTTGTTGGTTCGTTCTGGTCCACCTTCACCAGCAAACATTCTACTTGGATCTTCGCCTTCACGCTTAAAAGGATATAAACCCGATGCAAAAGGAAATTCTCCTGGAACATTTTCTTGCAAATTCCATTTTAAAATATCACCCCAAGCTTGATATTTTGGAAGCGAAATTTTAGGGATTTGAGAATGTGATAAACTCTCAGTATGTGTTGCAATTTTAATTTCTTTATCTCGAACTTTGAAACTGTAAAATAGATTTTTATATTTTTTTATTTTCTCTTCCCATGTTAAAATTATTTCCCAATTGTATGGATCGAGATTCATTTTCACTCTGTCGAATTCTTTAAGTAATAATTGTAGAAAAGGATGAGATTCTTCCTTCGTCAGAATGACAAAAGAGTCGTCGATTCCTACTTTTGTAATCGAAAGTTCTTTATTAGAAACACTTTCAATCGTTTTATAAATTCCGTACAATTTTTGTGCAACCTCAACTTGAGAAAGAGCAATTTCATCGTATTTTCTATTATTTTCTGAAATTTCAGATAAATAACGTGTTCTGTGTGGCGGAATTACGAAAATTTTCTCACTCATTTCACGAGTAATTTCGAAAGTTGATTTTAAATCGGCATCCGTTTTTTCTACAATTTTATCCATAATAGATTTGTAGAGTGTGTTCATTCCTGGATCATTAAACTGAGATGCAATTGTACCAAAAACTGGCATAGAATCAGGATTTTCATCCCAAAGATTATGATTGCGTTGGTATTGTTTTTTTACATCACGAATGGCATCGAGTGCACCTCGTTTATCAAATTTATTAAGTGCAACTAAATCGGCAAAATCCAACATATCAATTTTTTCCAATTGTGTTGCAGCTCCAAATTCTGGTGTCATTACATATAAAGAAACATCAGAATGTTCAATAATTTCTGTATCACTTTGTCCAATTCCAGATGTTTCAAGAATAATAATATCATATTTTGCAGCTTTTAGAACCTCGATAGCTTCATTTACATATTTTGATAAAGCTAAATTAGATTGTCTTGTAGCCAATGAACGCATATAAACTCTAGGATTGTTAATTGCATTCATACGAATTCTGTCGCCCAAAAGTGCACCTCCAGTTTTTCTTTTAGATGGATCAACCGAAATTAAACCTATAGTTTTTGTTGGAAAATCTATTAAAAATCTTCTAACTAATTCGTCAACTAACGACGATTTTCCAGAACCACCAGTACCTGTAATTCCAAGTACTGGAATTCTTGAAGTTTTATTTTTGGCATGTATTCTATCTAATGTTTCCTTAGCAATTTCTGGAAAATTTTCTGCTGCCGAAATTACTCTTGCAATTGCTGTTGGAATTTTATCTTCGAGATAATTAATTTCACCACTTAATTTATCTCCAATTGGATAATCAGAACGTTTTACTAAATCGTTTATCATTCCTTGTAAACCCATGGCACGACCATCATCTGGAGAATAAATTCTTTCAATACCATATTCATGTAATTCTGAAATTTCTGACGGAAGAATTACACCACCACCACCACCGAATATTTTAATATGTCCAGCACCTTTTTCTTTTAATAAATCGTGCATGTATTTAAAGTACTCATTGTGTCCGCCTTGATAGGAAGTCATTGCAATTGCATTGGCATCTTCTTGAATTGCTGTGTTTACAACTTCCTCAACACTTCTATCGTGACCAAGATGAATAACTTCTACACCTGTAGATTGTATAATTCTTCGCATTATATTGATTGCTGCATCGTGACCATCAAAAAGTGATGCTGCTGTTACAATTCTTACTTTATTTACAGGAATGTATGGTATTTGTGGTTCCATTTTGTTATTATGATAATTTAGAGAGCGCAATTTACGAATTTAATAATTTTTAGATGATTTAATTGATTTAAAATTTGAGGCATTATTTTTGTTAAATAGAAAAGAATAGATTAAAAAAAATTTAAATTATGAAAAAAATAGTATTATTAACTGTTATGGCATTCACTTTTTTAGGTTGTGCCGAATTACAACAAGCTGCAAATCAAGTTTTAGAACAAGGAAATGTTGATATTGCTGGCGGATTGAAAGAAGCATTAAATAACGGAATTAGTAAGCAAGTTGTAAAGCTTACCGCCACTGATGGTTTTTATAGAAATGAAGCTGTTAAAATTTTATTACCAGCCGAATTAAAAAAAGTAGATAAAACGTTGCGAGATATAGGCATGTCAAAACTTGCAGATGAAGGTTTAAAAGTTTTAAATCGTGCTGCCGAAGATGCTGTTAAAGAAGCAACACCAATATTTATTGATGCAATAAAAGGAATGACTTTTACTGATGCTAAAAATATTTTATTAGGAAATGAAAGCGCTGCAACTTCTTATTTACAAAATTCAACAACTACATCACTGTACGGAAAATTTAATCCAGTAATTAAAAATTCGTTTGCTAAGGTTGGTGCAGATAAAGTTTGGACAAATATTATTACTAAATACAATTCTATACCATTGGTAAAAAAAGTAAATCCAGATTTGACAGATTATACCACAAATGAAGCATTAAAAGGAGTTTTTAAAATGGTTGCTGTAGAAGAGAAAAATATTAGAACCGATTTAAGTTCAAGAACCTCTGATTTATTAAAAAAAGTCTTTGCTATGCAAGACAAAAAATAAGGTTCAAAAAATTAATAATCAATAACATAAGTATAACACTGACTTAACACATTTGTAGATTAAATTGTGCAAATTTGTCTCATAATAAATATTTTTGTTTGGTTAGGTTAGTTAAAAAAGTTGCCAATGCTTGAGAACCATTGGCATTTTTTATGTAATTTTTGTATGTAATTTTTTGAAATATTCAAATGCTTTTACAATTCGTGTTCCGTACCAAGAAAACATCTCACCATCTACAAAAATAGTTTTAGCGTGATGTGTATATCGACCAACCTCAAAAGCATGTTCATCTTTAAAAGGAAAAGGTTCCGAAGAGAGTAATACTAAATCTGGATCTCCTTGAATTCTCATTTTTTGAATACTAATTTCAGGATAACGTTCTTCAAGGTTTTGATAAATATTTTCAAACTTATTAAGTTTCAACATTTCATTGATAAAAGTGTCTTTTCCAGCAACCATATAAGGATTTGCCCAAATAAAATAAGCAACTTTTTTAGAGGATACATCTTTAATAAATTTTTGAAATTCTTGGTATGAAAAATTAATTTTATCAATCCATTTTTGAGCTTCAATTCTTTTATTAAAAAGTTGACCAAAATCTTCAATCATTTTTTTATTATCATCAATAGTGATAATATCTGTTACCCAAACAGTGCAAATTTTACTTAACTCGTCAACAATTTCTTTGGTGTTTTCTTCTTTATTAGCAATTATAATATCGGGATTTAAATCTTTTACTAATTTATAATTCACTTTTTTAGTTCCGCCAACAATTGTTTTAATTGATTTTAAATTAAAAGGATACATGCAAAACTTTGTAATTCCAACAATATTTTCTTCTAAACCTAAATCGCATAACAACTCGGTTTGTGATGGTACAAGTGAAATAATTCTTGTTGGAGAATTTTCAAATTTGTGTGAAAATCCAAGTTGGTCAATAAGTAACTTCATTTATTTAGCTCGAAATTTTGCACCTCTTTTAATATTATTTTCTATCTAAAAATCGTGCAATACTTTTATAATTTGACATAAGTAAATATCCAATTATAATATTTATTGCTCCTACAGAAAGCCCAAAATAATCAACAGAGTTTCCTTCAATTGTTGTAAATGTTGCATTACTCTTAAAGGCATTAGTTAAATCGAAAAGAAAATTAGGTATGTAATCAATCAATAAAAATCCACCAATTATAATAAATGAAAGTTTTAAAATATTTTCGTTATTAAAATTACCAAAATTAATTACTTCATCATCAAAACCTTTATCAAGTTTTAATGCATCAATAATAAAATCTGTTTTAAAAATTAAAAACAAAAAAAGTGAGAAAACCAAAGCTAACACAACTACAACCCATAAAATTATTGCATAAGATTCATCACCAAAATATAAACTAGAAATATTTTGAGGAATTAAAGAGAAAATTGTAATCACCGCCGAATACAATCCAAATATTTTTATTATTAATCTAAAAAAGTCACGTTTTGTCATGTAAATTGTTTTTTAAAATTTTTTCCATTTCTTGTTGAATTTTAATAGCTTCTTCTCTTGCCTTTTCAGCAAAATCTAACCCATTTGAAGCATAAATTATAGCTCTAGATGAGTTAATCAATAATCCTACATTAGTATTCATTCCAAACTTACAAACTTCTTGTAAATTTCCGCCTTGAGCACCAATTCCTGGGACTAAAAGAAAACTATTTGGAATTATTTTTCTAATTTCTGCAAAACAATCGGCTTTAGTTGCGCCAACGACGTACATTAAATTTTCTGAATTATTCCAAGTTTTAGAAGTTTCAATAATTGTTTTGTAAAATTCATTTCCGGTAGCATCAATTTTAGTTTGAAAATCAAAAGCACCTTCATTTGACGTAAGTGCTAACATTATTGTATGCTTATTTTTAAATTCTAAAAAAGGTTCAACTGAATCTTTACCCATATATGGTGCAACAGTTACACTATCAAAATTTAAATCTTCTAAAAATGCCTTGGCATACATTGTTGACGTATTACCAATATCACCACGTTTTGCGTCGGCAATTGTAAAAATTTTTGGGTAATTTTCATTTATATAATTGATAGTTTTTTTTAACGAAAGCCAACCTTTTATTCCATAAGCTTCGTAAAAAGCTGTATTTGGCTTATAGGATACACACAAATCATGAGTTGCATCGATTATAGTTTTATTGAATTCGAAAATTGCATCTTCTGATTCTAGTAAATGTTTGGGAATTTTAGTTAAATCGACATCTAAACCTATGCAAAGAAAAGATTTTTTTAAAAGAATTTGTTCAATTAGTTGATTTGTAGTCATTGTTTCGTTAGTAGTTGCTTGACAAAATTACAAACAACATTTTAAAGTTACCTATAATAGTATAACAAAGTTGCAAAATTATATAACATGAATTTTAACATTTGAATATATTTTTGATTTTTAAAGAAATTAAACAAAACTAATTCAACAAAATAACGAAGAATATTAATTTTAGTACTAAATTTACCTAAAACAACATTACTATAAATGAAAGTATATTTAAAATTTGACTACAACTTACTAACCAAAAAAGTTTTGGAAGATAAAATATCTGAATTAGGATATAAATTTTCTTTTGCTGGTTTTGGAGAATTCGATTTTTTGGAAAATATTCCGAATGATAAAATGAAAGAATTGGCTTCAACATTTAGTGAATATGGGATTGAAATTGTTGAAAATCAGAAAAGTGTCTTAGTCCAAAAAATTAAAGATACTATTATTGAAATGGTTAGTATGGACGATGTTCAAAATGTAAAAAGTTCAGTTTATTTAGCCGAAAAATTAAATCATAGTTATGGTTATTTATCCAATCTGTTTTCGGAAGTAACTTTTACTTCGATTGAAAATTTTGTTATTCTACAAAAAATAGAGTTGGCTAAAAATCTTATTATAAACAATCAATTAACGTTGACAGAAATTGCATATCAATTAAATTATTCGAGTGTGGCTCACTTGAGTACTCAATTTAAAAACACAACAGGCATAACACCATCAGCTTTTCAGCGAGTAATTGCAAAAAGAAGAGCATTAAATTTTAAAAACATTTAGAAAAATAAATTATGGACAAAGATTATATTTATATTATTTTGGCTGATGATGATGAAGATGACAGATTATTTTTTTCAGACGCTTTTAACGAATTAAAAATGAATACTAAAGTTACTACTTTTAACGATGGTGTTGAATTGATGGATTATTTAAATGATACCAATTCTGTTTTGCCCAATGTATTATTTTTAGATTTAAACATGCCAAGAAAAAATGGTATAGAATGTTTGTTAGAAATAAAAAAAAATAATAGATTTAAGGATATAGCAATTGCAATTTATTCAACCTCTTCATCTGATGAGCATATTGAAGAAACTTTTGTAAATGGAGCTAACATTTATATAAAAAAACCTAACGATTTTAATGTACTCAAAAAAGTACTTTCAGATGTTGTAACATTAAATTGGCAATACCACACTTCGGGCTTAAATAAAGAAAATTTTATTTTAAGAATGTAAAACATGAAATCATTTAATTTATTTCATTCATCAGTATTTCTAAAAATTATTTTTGTAATATCGGCAGCAATAATATTTTTTATTGCAGGTGTTACTTTTAAACACATTGTGGTTTTAAAAAAATCATCAACTTGGGTTACTAATAGTTACAAGATTAACATGGAGCTTGAACGACTTATTTCTTTTTTGAAAGATGCCGAAACAGGACAAAGAGGTTACTTAATAACCAATGATGAACGGTTTTTAGAACCCTACAACAAATCAGGAGATTTAATAAAAATTTCATTAAAAAATATTAGTCAACTATCTAGTAACAGTAGAACACAGCAAGCCAATCTTAAAAGTCTTTTGTTTTATATTAATAAAAAGCAAAACACGCTTTCTAAATCTATTTATTTATTGAAACAAGATAAAATAGATGAACTACAAATTAATAAAAACTTACTCCTTGGAAAAGGAATAATGGATACAGTGAGGTATAAAGTTGATGACATGATTGCTGTTGAAAAAAACTTATTAGAAAGAAGACAAAAAGATTATGAAAACACAATGAATTACACACCATTGTTTATTTATTTAACCTTATTAATAACCTTAATTTTAATTACTATTTCTTTTGTGAGAATGAATGGTGATTTAATTACTTTAAAAGAAGCCAATAACACCTTAATGATTGCCAACGAAGCCAATAGTTTGGCTGAAATAGTTGGTGGTTTTGGTAGTTGGCAAAATAATCTTGAAACAGGAAAAATGATTTTTTCTAATAATATTTTCAGATTACTTGGTGCCGAGCCACAATCGTTTGAAGTAAATGAAGATGCTTTAAGAGTATTTGTTCATCCTGATGATGCAGAACATGTTACAGAATCAACAAAAAACTCTTTTAATAATGAATTACTTGTTCCATATACCTATAGAATTATAAGAAAAGATGGTGAGATAAGGCATCTTAGAGCATTAGAAAGAATTGTAAGAAATGAAACTAAAGACAAAATTTATATTGGAACAATAACTGATGTTACTGATGAAGTTTTTGCCAATAAATATATGGAAGAACGAAATAGAGAACTTGAAGCTAATAATAAAGAATTAACAGCGTTTAATTATATTGCAAGTCATGATTTGCAAGAGCCATTAAGAAAAATTGAAACTTTTATATCTAGATTGATTGATAAAGATTTTGAAAGTTTAACACAATCTGGACAAGAATATCTCATTAAAATTCAATCATCAACCAACAGAATGAGAATATTAATTGATGACTTATTGCAATTTTCTAGGACCAATAAAACTGAAAAAGTTTTTGAAGTGTCTGACCTAAACTTATTATTAGAAAATGCTAAACAAGAATTAGCCCAAAACATAGAAGACAAAAATGCAGTTATAGAAAATAACACTTTACCTTTTTTAAATGTTATTCCTTTTCAAGTACAACAATTGTTTACAAACTTAATTGGAAATTCTTTAAAATACGGCAAAGAAAACGTTGCACCAATAATAAAAATTAGTAGCTCGTTAGTTGTATCACAAAACGAAGAGTTACTGCCAAAAAACAAAAATAAATTTCATAAAATAACCATAAAAGATAACGGAATTGGTTTTAATCAAGAATATGCAGACAGAATATTTGTACTATTTAGTCGCCTTCATAACAAAAATGAATACACTGGAACAGGAATTGGTTTAGCAATTTGTAAAAAAATAGTAGAAAATCACAAAGGATATATTTTTGCAAAAGGAGATGTTGATAAAGGTTCAACATTTACGGTTTATCTACCAATTACATAATTAAAAAATGTCGAAATTAAAATTACTTTTAGAAGTTTTAAAAGACACATTTAATGGTTTTTTCGAACACAAAATACTTAAATTAAGCGCTTCATTGGCGTATACAACAGTTTTTTCTATGGCGCCATTATTGCTAGTTGTGTTGTATTTATGTGATATTTTTTTTGGTAGAGAAGCCATTGAAGGTGTTATTTTTTCGCAAACTAATAATTTTATTGGATCTAGCGCTGCAAGCCAATTGCAAACAATGATAAAAGGTTTAAGTATTTCTAACGAAAGTAATCTTGCTGGCGCATTTGGAATTGTAACCTTAATTATTGGAGCAACATCAGTATTTGCAGAAATTCAAGATTCTATCAATACCATTTGGGGAATTAGACCTAATGCCAAATCGGGTTTTTGGCTGTATTTAAAGTCTAGACTATTGTCGTTTGGGGTAATAGGAAGTTTAGGATTTATATTGCTAGTTTCATTAGGATTTTCAACTTTATTAGATTTAGTTTCTAAAGACTTATTATCAAATTATTCAACTATTGGCGTTTATATTATTTATATTGTAAATATTATCATTACTGGATTGATAATTACTTTACTTTTCGGATCAATTTTTGCCATTTTACCTGATGCTAAAATTTTGTGGAAACAAGTTAAAGTTGCATCATTTACCACTGCAATTTTATTTATGTTAGGAAAATTTTTAATTTCATTTTATATTTCTAAATCTAATATTTCATCAATGTATGGCACAGCTGGATCATTTGTAATATTAATGGTTTGGGTTTATTATTCGTCGGTAATACTATATTTTGGAGCTGAATTTTCTAAATGTTATGCCGTAAAATTTGCTGACGCAATTGAACCATTAAAATTTGCAGAAATTGTTCAAAAAGTTGAAATTACATCGACCACCAATACAATTCAAAAAGCTTATATTGAAAATAAAGAAATAAAAAATGCTGATGAAGTTGAAATAAAAACTACCAACAATAATGATGTAAAATAATAAAATTTAAAAAATTTAATATCTTAAACTCTCTTTTTATTAGAGAGTTTTTTATTTGAATTATATAA
>JAYTPS010000032.1:0-4208 GCA_043747155.1 Flavobacterium sp.
ATTAAAATTGAAAATAAATAAATTGTTGTTCTTTGGCTCCAAAAATAAATAGCAAAACAAGTAAAACCAGATACAATGACCACCTAAAAGCTTTGTTAAATTGAAAACCTAATCTTTCTAATGCATAATTATTTTTTCTTCCTATCCACTCAATAATTATAAAGAAAACTAGTAATAACAATAAAAAGGTTGGACGAATTTCTGGTAAAGAAAATATTTTTTTGCAAAAAATTCTAGAAATATAACTGTATGCATGTTGCAAATTGGTTGCTCTAAAAAATATCCAAGCAAAAACTGTTAATCCAAAAGTAAATAAAATTGATATGAATTCTTTGAAAGAAGGAAGCGATTTATCAAAAGCAACAATTTGTAAATTATCTCTATTTTTATTAAACAGTAATAGTGGCAAAAAATAAATTGCGTTTAGTAATCCCCAAACAATAAAAGTCCAATTTGCTCCATGCCAAAAGCCACTTACAATAAATATTATAAAAGTATTTCTAACTTGCATCCACTTTCCACCTTTGCTTCCACCAAGCGGAATGTATAAATAATCTTTAAACCAAGACGATAGCGAAATGTGCCATCGACGCCAAAATTCAGCAATATCTCTTGAAAAATAAGGGAATGAAAAGTTTTTAAGTAATTCAATTCCAAGCAATCTTGATACTCCTAAAGCTATATCTGAATATCCTGAAAAGTCACCATAAATTTGAAAAGTAAAAAATAATGCACCAATTATTAAAGTACTTCCTGATAAATTACTTGAATCATTAAAAATTTGATTGGCATATTCGGCACAGTTATCTGCAATTACAATTTTCTTGAATAATCCCCACAAAATTTGCCTTAAACCATCTACAGCTTGAATGTAATTGAACGTTCTTTTCTTTTTTATTTGAGGTAAAAGATGTGTGGCTCGCTCAATTGGTCCAGCAACTAAAAGAGGAAAATAGGACACAAAAACTGAGTAATCAATAAAATTTCTCTCGGCAGAGATTCGTTTTTTGTATATATCAATGACATAGGACAAACCATGAAAAGTATAAAATGAAATTCCAATGGGCAAAATAACACTTAGCGACCAAAGATTTACTTGAAATCCTAGAGTCAATAATAAAGTTTGGAAAGATTCAGTAAAAAAATTGAAATATTTAAAAACACCTAAAAACCCAAGATTGATTATTATGCTTAACCAAAACCAAAACTTTCTTGTTTTTATATTGTTACTTTTTTCGATTTGAATTCCCGAAAAGTAGTCAAGAAGTGTTGAGAAAATTAATAAAAACAGAAATCTCCAATCCCAACAAGAATAAAAGAAGTAACTTGAAACTAAGAGAAGTAAGTTCTGAAATTTTAGGTTATTTTTGGTAAAAAACCAATATAAAATAAAAACAATCGAAAGAAAAGCAGCAAAATCGAGTGTGTTAAAAAGCATCGTGTGGTTTTCTTTTAATAATTTTTATTTTTGTGCACAAACTTAATATTTTATTCCTTTTAATAATTGTTTTTGTTGCAAAGTAATTTTTTGAACTGGTTTTCTAAATTTTAATACAAAAAATAAATTTTTAAGTGCTAAAAATATTGATTTCCAAAATGAAACAAAATAGTTTCTATCGCTAATACCATATTTAATAAAATTATGAAAAACCAATTTGCCAATTCTGTAGGTTGGATTTTTGTAATAAACAAGGTAATAATAAATTGAATTTTTTAATTGTTTTTCAAATCTAAAATAATTTTTTCCTTGACTTAATCGTTTTTTTACATCTATTCTATGATTGATTATTATGGAATTATTATACTGAATTTGAAATCCTAAATCAAGAACTTCGATTGATAAACATGGTTCTTCTCCGTAAATATCTATCCAAACAGGAAAGCCATTAGTTGTATCATAAACTTCTTTTTTTATGGCAAAACCGCAACCAATAAAATCATTGGTTACATAAACAATTAACTCAGAATTTGCGTTTTTTAGGGCATCTTCATCTGATAAAAAAATGCCTCGAATTTCTTGAAAAGCAATAATTCCTATTTTGAAATTGTTTAAAAAAGCTTGCTGAATATTGTAAATAAAATCTTTACTTAATGGATGAGCATCGTCATCTAAACCAATAAATAGTTTGCCTTTTGCAGTTTTATATAGTTTATTTCTTGCTGGTGAAGCACTAATACTAACCTCTGAATAGTGCCAATTTACCCATGAATATTTAATAATTAAAGCTTGTGTGTTTTTACATCCGTCAATAAAAACTACTACTTCATGTTTTGACAAATCGATTAATGGAAATAGCTTGTTTAGAGTAATTTCAAGCTCATTTGGTCTGTTTTTTGTAACTATTAAAAATGATATTTCCATGATAATAAATTATTCTTTAAAAATGTCGTTATATAGTGTTACAATTTTCTTTTGGAGCAAATTTCGGTTATAATTTTTATCTATAAATTCTAAATTATATTGCATAGCTTTATCTCTTAAATCTTGATTATTTATGGCAGATAAAATTAAATTAGAAATTGTTTTAACATCAATTGGATCATTAATTATTAATCCGTTTTTTTCATGAGTTATTACCTCTTGAGTAACATTTCCTGGATTGGATTGTATTGGAAAAGCACCCATTGCCATAGCTTCAAGCAATGAGTTAGGCATTCCATCAGACAAACTATTGCCAATATAAATCATACTATTACCCATGATTTTTAATAATTTATGATTGTCTAAAAATTTATTCCTTTCAAAAATTTCAATTTTAATTTTTTCTAAAAAAACCGATTTATTTATTTTGTCTTTTACCGATTTATCTGCGCTAAAAACAACTATTTCAAGTTTTTTTAATATTGAAAATGGCACTAATTCAATTGCTTCAATAATTTTTATTGCTTTACCAACTCCATCATCATATCCTTTAATTAACAAAACATTTCTATTTTTAGTTTTGTTAATATAATTTTTGTTTATTGAAATTCCACCATTACCAGGAAAAACACCTAAAAAATTACTTTTAAATCCATTTTCAATTCCAATTTGATAATCTCTTTTGCAATCGGTGATAAAATAATTTACACGATTAAAAAATTCATTAACTTGGTTTTTATTAACTCCAAGCTGTTTAAAAAAATACATGTCACTGCCCCAAGAAGAGTAAATGAATTTTATTTTTTTATGCTTCTTCATGACATTTAAAATTGGCAAACCCGATAATTTCATTTCGAAGCAATGAACTATGTCGGGATTAATCAAACTAAGCTGTTTTTGAAACACCTTTTCAACATCATTTTCATTATATTTTTGTAAAAACTTATATAATTTTGGAGCTCTCTTTTTTATTGTATGCCTTAATGGAAAATTGTATTTTAGTTTCCATCCTTTTATTTGGCTCACCCATTTTATTTTATCAACTTTTTCTCCACCATCGGTAATGTCAAACCAAAAAACCTCATTATTAGATTGTTCCAATTGATTTACCCATTGAAAAAAGTGATGATTAGGAATGGCTACCATTAGTATTTTCATACAATTTATTTTAAGCTTTTATGTTTCAAATAAATTCTTGTAATTTTTGTTAAACTCATCTATACCAAAATTTTTGTGTGCGTAATTATAAGAGTTTTTTGAAATTTCATTTACTTTAGATTCATCATTAAATAATTTTTCTAATTGATTGCAAAATAAATTTACACTATTTTCTTGATTTTCATTATCTATAAGAAAACCATTAAAATCGTTGGTTATATGCTCACTAATTCCGCCTACATTTGTACTAATTGAAATTACACCTTGAGCCATTGACTCCATCATAACCATAGGAAAACCTTCATATTCTGACGTTATTAGTAAAAAAGTAAGTTGATTGTAAAAATCTAAAAGTTCGTCTTTATTTGTTATTTCTCCCAAGAAATCTACTCCTGCGTGATTGATTTTGTCAATATTACTTTTCATTCCTGTACCAATCATTTGAAACTGTACTTTTGGATATTTAGAATTTACTTTTTTCGCAATTTCTAAAAAAATTTCTGGTCTTTTTTCGTCTGACCATCTTCCAACAAATGCAATTTTTATTTCATTAAATTTTTTAAGTTCAAATGGTTTATTATCAATATCAATTCCATTTCCAATAATTTTTATGTTATCGTTATAAATTTCCTGAATATTATTTTTTTATAAAATTGAAGTAAATCTTTTTTCGTGTTTTTATTTATTA
>JAYTPS010000033.1:0-5869 GCA_043747155.1 Flavobacterium sp.
ACCAAGTACATTAGGTTAATCATCTTCTGTCTAGGGGTTAATTTTCCTCCTGCCATTTTTTCTAATTAGTTTAGTTTAAAATTGTTTTATTTAATAAAAATTTAGTTTAAAACTAATTATCCTTTATTACTCATTGCAGACAACATTCCACCATATACATTATTCAATGTAGATAAGTTAGAAGTTAACGATTGCATTTGGTCTTTTAATTTCAAGTTGTTTTCAGCAACTTCATTATTTATTTGAGCGTTTCTCTCGCTAGTTTGAATTTGAACTTGGTACAAACCATTAAGTGCTTCCATTTGAGTAGCTGCTTTTCCCATTTCTTCTGCATATTTCTTTTGTCCAGCCATTGAATCTACAGTTGGAGAAATTGCTTTAGCTGCTCCTTCAAAGTTTTTAATACTATTTCCTAAGCTTGCCATTAACTCACCATCAATTTTAGCTTCTTTTAACATATTATCTAATTTTTGAGAAAGTAAACCTTGAGCATCTTTTGGATCTTCTCCTTTAATAGTTTTGGGTTTAGAATCACCTCCAGCTAATTCTGGATAAACTAAAGACCAATCTAATTCTTTATCAACTGGATCAAAAGCTGATAAACCAAAAATAAAAGCTTCAACACCTAATCCAATGATTAACATTGCACTTGCTCCTGGCCAGTGTTGAATTTTAAATAATGCTCCAACAATTACAACTGCTGCTCCCATTCCGTAAGCGAAGTTCATCACTTTCTTGTTAATTAATGCCATAATAAATAATAATTTTAGTTAGTTAAGTTTAATATAATTTAAGTTAGTTAAATTTTAAAGTTTTACAGGTTTTTTTCCATTTCCTGTAGTTTGAGTTCCCATGTAATCTTGAACTGTTCTAAAGCCAATGTAGCTTCTTGCTGTATCTTGATATTCGAAATCTCTTGTTCCTACTTGCAAGAAGTATGAAACATCTTTCCAAGAACCGCCTCTAACAACTTTACGTTTGTTAGATAAATCTGGAACATTTGGATTCATTGTCGAAACATATTCGTAAGCCGCAGCATCATAAGATGAATCTGTCCATTCTGCAACATTACCAGACATATTATAAAGATTATAACCATTTGGCTCATAAGACTTTGCTTCAACTGTATACAAAGCTTGATCTGCTGCATAATCTCCACGATTTGGTTTAAAGTTTGCCATAAAACAACCTCTATCATTTTTAGTATATGGTCCACCCCAAGGATAATTACCAGATTCTAAACCACCTCTTGCAGCATATTCCCACTCAGCTTCTGTTGGCAAACGGAAAGAGTTAATTAAATCTCTACCTTTTTTCTTAGATTTTATGTAAGAATTTTTGTTTAAAGTTCTCCATGCACAAAATGCTTTAGCTTGTTTCCAAGAAACTCCTACTACAGGATATTCTCCATAAGCTTGGTGCCAAAAATAATCGTTGTGCATTGGTTCATTATAGGAATAAGCGAAATCTTTAATCCAAGTTGTTGTATCAGGATAAACAGGTGTTTGTTCTGTTTTAATAAATTCTGAACGTTTTCCTTTTTTAGCTTGAGCTGCTTTTTGGATGTCCATCCATGAATAGCGGAATTTTAATTTGTTAACATCAATAGTTCTTAAACCATTGTAAGCTTCGGCAGCTGGAAGATACATGGTATCCATAACCTCAACATAATATTCGTCTGGATATTTTTTAGTATCTGTTATCAACTTAACTTTTTTATTAAGTCTTCTTCCAGCAAAAGGATCATCATCTGTACCAACACTATAATAGTTTTCGTACATATATTTGTCGTAAGGTGTCATTTTTGCTGGATCTTGATCTGCAAATGCAAATTCACCGATACTTCCAGCATTTTTACCTTTTCCTCCTTTTCCTGAACCTGGTTTTTGACCAACTTCCTCTGCAAGAATTGCTAAACGAACTCTAATAATAGAATCTTTAACCCATTCAACGAATTGGCGGTATTCACTATTAGTAATTTCCGTTTCATCCATATAAAAGGATCTTACAGTAACTGTCTTTGTTGGCGCGTCTTGAACATTGGCTAAATCATCATCTGATTTACCCATTATAAAAGCACCACCTGGAACTAATGTCATTCCGTATGGTTTTTCTGGATGCCACTTTTTACCTTTAACTCCTACTAATTCACCTTTGTCTCCGGATTTACCGCAGCTTGCTAAAAGAGTTAAAACAGATGCAAATGCAATGAACTTCTTCATATAAATTTGGGTTAATTATATATTCTTATTTTAAGGGCGTAAACCTATCTATTATTTTTGAAAAAAACAATTATTTGTTTCTTAAAATTTTAATTGCTAGACCAAAATTAAAAATTAATTTGAATTAACAAAGAAAAATAATCGATAAAATGCAAAAAAAGGCGATAATTTACTATATTTAATGTTTTTTATGTGTTTTTACTTACAAGAATGGATTTGAATTGAATTCCAACAATTTAATTTCATATCTTATTTTACAAAATACTCTTACGTTGAGCTTTCCACCATCTTTCAGGAAATTCTTGGCTGCAAGCCGCCAAATAATCTTCATGTGAACATGGTAATAACGTATTCTTTTTTAGTTTATTGTGATGGTTTAAAAAAAATGGTATTTCTATCCACCATCTATCCGTTTTATTACTTTTATAAAAAACTATATCTTCATCCTCATAAGCAACAGTATATTTTAAATAATTTTCTTTACTTCCAAAAGGATATTCATTTGAACGATAATGAATACCTTCTATAAAATACCAAATTATTTGTGCTATTAATGCCGATTCTTGAATTGAAGCATTATGATTAAAAATACCTAGTAAAGATACCTTATCACTAATGCCAGCATATCTTGACATTGAACATATTTCTTTTCCGTTAAAACCATTGGGCATAAAGTTAGTAAAGTTTCCAGAATCTGATGACTTAACAACTGTTAAATCTATACTTACAATATCTGCATCACGAAAAACTGGTTCGGCTATTGCAATATTATTACAGATTTCTCCCAGACGGTAACAATCAAAGAATAGTTTTTCAATTAAGTCTATTTCTTCTTGCGAATTATAATAAGTTTGATATCCAACATTACTGTAATTGAAAAGATTATTAGGTTCTTCAATAATTATTTTAGACAAATAGGACTCAGAAGTTATTACTCCATCGTGCTTACCTAAATCAAATTTATTGTCAATTGACACTAAATTAACCATTTGTTCTAAATTATCATATGCTCTATAAAGCGCATAAGTTAAATCTTGTGAACCACCAATAATTATAGGAATTGTTTTGCTTTTTATTAATTTAGAAACCACTTTTTGCAAAGCAAAATAAGTATCATCTTGTGAATTACCTGGTACTATATTGCCTAAATCGGCAATTGTTTTGCTCCAGTTTCCTGGAAACAAACTATACAATTCTTTTCTTACATTTGATAAATCCTGTTGTAAACCTTCTTTTCCACGATTTTCAAGAACACCTAACACAACAATATCAACTTTAGAGATATCTGGAAATTCAGTTTCTGTATGAAATACTACTTTATTAGATAAATGTTGTGAGGACAATTGTTTAATATCAATAATCAAATCATTATCTAATGGTGAAAGAAAATCAAATTCCATTTATTATTGCTTTTTTGTCTTTTTCTCAAATTCATTCTAGAATAGGTAGAAAATAGTGATTACTTTTTTGCGGTTTTTTTTACAACTGCTTTATTTGCAGGAGTTTTTTTAGCAGGAGTTTTTTTAGCTGGAGTTTTCTTCTCAATCATTTCTTGAACTTCGGTCAATGTTAGTTTACTTGCATCAACATCTTTACTAAGCTCAATTTTAATTTTTCCTTTGGTGATTTCACTTCTTCCCCAACGTGCTTTTTGAACCAAAATCCCTTCTGTTTCCCAGTTGTGAATTACCTTATCAATATTTTTCTGAAGTTTATCTTCAATTAATTCTTCAATATCTTTTTGAGATAAATTATCAAAATTATATTTCTTAGAAACATTAATAAATGTTCCGTTCCATTTGATGAATGGACCAAAACGTCCTGTTCCTTTTTGAACTCCTTCGCCTTTATAAACTGCTATTGGAGCTTCAGCTTGGGTTTTTTCATCAATTAAAACTTTGGCTCTTTCTAAATCAACATCTAATGGTTCTTCGCCTTTTGGAAGTGAAACAAATACTTTTCCAAACCTTATAAAAGGTCCAAAACGTCCTAAACTTACTTCAACTTCTTCTCCTTTATATGTTCCTAATGCTTTTGGAAGTAAAAATAAATTCAATGCTTCTTCCAATGTAATATTTCCTATATTTTGCTCTGGGCGCAAGCTTGCAAATTTCTTTTCTTCATCTTCAATATCACCTATTTGTGCCATTGCTCCAAATTTTCCTAAACGAACCAAAACCGTTTTACCCGATTCTGGATGTTTTCCTAAAATTCGTTCACCACTTTCTCTATCAGCATTAGCTTCTACATCTTTTACATTGGGATGAAATTTATCATAAAACTCTTGCATCATTGTTGTCCAATTGATGTTTCCTTCTGCAATTTCATCAAAATCTTGTTCGACTTTGGCAGTAAAATTATAATCTAATATGTTTTCAAAATTCTTAACTAAGAAATCTGTTACAATTGTTCCAATATCTGTGGGAACCAATTTTCCTTTGTCTGAACCTGTATTTTCTTTCAACATTTTATCAGAAACTTTTCCAGATTGTAATGTTAATTGAGTATAATTGCGTTCTTGACCTTCTAATGTTCCTTTTTCTACATAACTTCGGTTGATGATAGTAGAAATAGTTGGCGCATACGTTGATGGACGACCAATTCCTAATTCTTCTAATTTTTTTACTAGTGAAGCCTCTGTATAACGACTTGGTGGACGCGAATATCTTTCGGTTGCTGTGATGTAATTGTTAATCAACTTTTCATTGACTTTCATTGCTGGCAACATTCCTTCTTGCTCATCATCGTCATCGTCATTTCCTTCTAAATAAACTTTAAGGAAACCTTCAAATTTGATCACTTCTCCAGATGCTGTAAAAGTTTCTTGATGATTATTGGCTTCAATTTTTACGTTAGTTCGTTCCAATTCGGCATCACTCATTTGCGAAGCCAAAGTTCTTTTCCAAATTAAATCATATAACCTTGCTTGATCTCTGTCGATATTTACGGTGTGACGCGACATATCTGTAGGACGGATAGCTTCGTGTGCTTCTTGTGCGCCTTTACTTTTGTTAGTAAATGTTCTTGGTTTAGAAAATTCTTTTCCGTACGATTTTATGATTTCGGCTTGCGCGGCTTCCATAGCATCTTTTGACAAATTCACAGAATCGGTTCTCATATAAGTAATCAATCCTGCTTCGTATAATCGTTGTGCTAATTGCATTGTGATTCCAACTGGAAGATATAATTTACGCGCAGCTTCTTGTTGTAATGTTGAAGTGGTAAATGGTCCGGCTGGAAATTTTTTGGTAGGTTTAGTTTCTAAATCAGCAACTTTATAATTGGAACCTATATTTTTAGCCAAGAAATCTTCGGCTTCTTTTTTGGTATTAAAATTCTTTGGTAATTTCGCTTTGAAAGCTCTTCCTGCTTCGTTCACAAACTCAGCCACGACAGAATAACTTGCTTGTGCTTTAAAATTTTGAATTTCTCTTTCTCTTTCAACAATTAATCGTACAGAAACCGACTGAACGCGTCCAGCAGAAAGTCCGCCTTTAATTTTTCTCCATAAAACTGGCGATAATTCATAACCAACTAATCTATCTAAAACTCTTCGTGCTTGTTGTGCATTTACTAAATTATAATCTATTTCTCTCGGATTTTCGATTGCTTTTAGAATGGCAGTTTTGGTAATTTCGTGAAAAACA
>JAYTPS010000034.1:0-11563 GCA_043747155.1 Flavobacterium sp.
AGGCAAACTTTAAAGTTGGTTTTGTACTTGCAAGTTCGGTCTTTAATTTATACATTTGGCTAACCAAATCCCCAACTGACGCCAAGCCACGAGACGTTGTGCGTCACTTTCGAGCGACACAAAACCGAATAAAAAATGATAAAATTTATTATTAAATACCATAAATTGGTATATTTGTAAAAAATATATAATCATGGCACGAAATACATCAATTTTAATCGGAGAATATTACGAAAGTTTTATTAACCGACAAATTGCTACGGGAAAATATAATTCTGTAAGCGAAGTTGTTAGAACTGCTTTGAGACATTTTGAGCAGGAAGAAATTCAAACTAAATCTCTAATTTCGGAATTAGAACTTGGAGAAAAAAGCGAAAAAATTAGAAATTTTAACCGAACAGAAAATCTAAAAAGGTTAAACGACAATTTCCAAAAGTAATGGCTGAATATATTATAAGTGAAAAAGCTTTAGACGATTTGAATAATATTTGGATTTACACGGCTGAAAATTGGTCGGTTGAACAAGCGAACCGATATTATAATTTGATAATGGATGAAATAGAATATTTAGCGGAAAACTTTGAAACAACAAAAGATTTTGGAAGCATTCGTAAAGATTATCGATATTCAAAAGTGAAATCGCATTTAATATTTTGTAAACAAATTGAAAATACACAAATGGAAGTTGTGAGAATTTTGCACGAAAGAATTGATATTAAAAATAGAATTAACGATTAAAAAAGAAAAAGTAATCGCACAACAGCAGTGTCTCTAGAGTTCGCAATAATACTATTTATTAAAAGTGTAAATAATTTATATTTAATTTGTTGTATGCTTCGAGGTCAAAGACCATCGCAGAGTTTGAATACTATATAAATCCTTGATAGCGAAAACTATTGAGGATTTTTTTTATATTTGAAAATGTAATTATTAAACTCTAAAAAAGGTCAACTACACCATTAAAAAATTAATGTTATAAAATTATGATTATCAGAGAAGCAAAAATTGACGACATAAAACAAATTCAAATTGTTAGAAATTCAGTAACTGAAAACACTTTGTCAAATTCTAACTTGGTGACTAACGAAGATTGCTTAGAATTTATAACTATTAGAGGAAAAGGATGGGTTTGTGAAATCAATAATGAAATAGTTGGGTTTTCAATTGCTGACTTGAAAGAAAATAATATTTGGGCACTATTTTTAAAACCTGAATTTGAAAAAAAAGGCATTGGAAAACAACTTCACGACATAATGCTAGATTGGTATTTTAACCAAACAAGTATCAATGTTTGGTTAGGAACAACACCAAATACTAGAGCTGAAACTTTTTATAGAAAAGCTGGTTGGAAAGTAATCGGCAAACATGGAAAAGATGAAACTAAGTTTGAAATGACTTATCTTGACTGGAATGAAAGGAAGACAAACCAAAAATAATCACATAGAAATTTATAATAATAAAGTATCTTACATTGATTTTATTTGATTAAATTAAGAAAACCAACCAAAAATCACTTCAATATCTGACTTGCATGAATTTTAGTTTTTACATCAGATATTACGTCTTCAATAATTCCGTTTTCATCTATTACAAATGTGGTTCTGTGAATTCCATCATATTTTCTTCCCATAAATGTTTTTGGTCCCCAAACCTCAAATGCATTTAGTACTGATTTATCTTCGTCTGCCAATAAAGGAAATTGAAATTTATATTTACTTTTAAAATTTCCTTGCGCTTTGGCATTATCGGCGCTTACACCTAGAAGTGCATAATTGTTGGCTTCAAAACGATTAAAATTATCTCTTAAATCGCAAGCTTCGGCAGTGCATCCTGGTGTATTTGCTTTAGGATAGAAAAAAACAACTAGTTTTTTACCTTTATAATCTGATAGCGAGTGTAAAATTCCGTCTTGGTCTTTAGATGAAAAGTTGGGTGCTTGGTCTCCTTTTTTTAGTGTAGTCATTTTTATTTAGATTTTATTGTTAATGGTTTATTATTATATTTACATTCCAAATTTAACAATTTATGACTAAAAAAGAACGTGCAACATTTGTTATTAATACGTTAAAAGAATTATATCCCACAATACCAATTCCGCTAGAGCATAAAGATGCTTATACCTTGCTAATTGCTGTTTTACTTTCGGCTCAATGTACTGATGTTAGAGTAAATAAAATTACACCATTATTATTTGCAAAGGCAGATAATCCTTATGATATGATAAAAATGAGTGTCGAAGAAATAAAAGATATTATTCGACCTTGTGGATTATCTCCAATGAAATCAAAAGGAATTCATGGTTTGTCGCAAATTTTAATTGAAAAATATGATGGTCAAGTTCCGCAAAGTTTTGAAGCATTAGAATCTTTTCCGGCAGTTGGACATAAAACGGCAAGTGTGGTAATGAGTCAAGCATTTGGTGTACCAGCATTTCCTGTAGATACACACATTCATAGATTAATGTATCGTTGGAATTTAACTTCTGGAAAAAATGTTGTTCAAACAGAAAAAGATGCCAAAGCTATATTTCCAATAGAAGTTTGGAATGATTTGCATTTACAAATAATTTGGTATGGAAGAGAATATTCGCCAGCACGAGGTTGGAATTTAGAAAAAGATATTATAACCAAAACTATTGGAAGAAAAGAAGTTTTGAAACAATTAGAAAAAAAAATATCCCGATAATTGTATCGGGATATTTCTTAATTAGCAATGATTTCGAAGTTCTTATTACCAACTTTAATAATTTTTAAAGCTTTAGAATAATTAAGTATGAAATTAATTGTTTCGCTTTTTGGTAACATTTGTGTGTTTGCTAATGCGTTTTTAGAGTAAATTTTTGCCATAGATTTGTTTAAATTATATATCTATAACGAAATAGCAAATGAAATATTGTTTAATTGGTTAAAATAATTTTATTTTTTTCAATAACTTTTCTTAAATTCATTAAAGCATAACGCATTCTTCCTAAAGCGGTATTGATGCTAACTCCAGTAATTTCTGCAATTTCGTTGAAGCTTAAATCTTGATAAATTCTCATTAAAAGTACTTCTTTTTGATCAGCAGGAAGTTCAAGAACAATTTTTTGCAAATCTTTTTCAATAACATCAGTAATAATTCTTGCCTCGGCATTGAGTGAATTATCAGTTAAAATTGAAAATATTGAAAACTCTTCGGTTTCACGCAGCATTGGCATTTTTTTGTTTTTTCGGTAATGATCAACAATTAAGTTGTGAGAAATTCGCATTACCCATGGCAAAAATTTACCTTCTTCGTTATAGGAATTAGATTTTAAAGTTTTAATTACTTTAATAAAGGTATCTTGAAATACGTCGTCAGCAACATCGCGATCTGGCATTTTGGAGTATATAAATCCATAAATTTTTTGCTGATGTCTTTTAACTAATACAGCCAAAGCGTTTTCGTCGCCAGCTATATAATTTTTTACCAATAAAGCGTCTGGAATTGGATTAGTAGTAGCCATAAAATTTCCTTTTAGTTTTGGGTTAAAAAAGCGTAATGTTTTTTCTAAAAGTAATTTTCTTCGATAGGCAACTGTTAAATTTTAATTAATTTATAGCCAAATGTAGCACAATATTTTCTTAACAAACAAATAAAATTGAAAAATTTAACATTTAAAATACAATAAATCTGAAAATGCACCATAAAATAGAGTAAAAAATGTTTGTTTTAAAGAATTTATGCAACTAAAAAATAAGCAAGAATTATTGATAAACTCTAATATAATCAATGATAAATTTTTGAGGAAGGATAGAATCGTCAATTACTGAACCTCCAAAGTTGCCACCAATTGCTAGATTAAGTATAATGTAGAATTTTTTATCAAATGGCCAAGTATCTTTATTTTTAAGCTTCGGATTGAAAGTGTAAACTGAATTTCCATCTACAAAGAATTCAATTTTCTCTGCTGTCCAATCTATTCCATAAATATGAAAACCATCTTCAATATTTTCTATCTTTGTTTTTTTAGTATTTATTGAATTTCCATGACTGTCTTGAGTGTGTAATGTAGTAAAAATAATGTCTGGTTCTCTACCCACATATTCCAAAATATCAATTTCGCCACATTTTGGCCAACCTTCTTCTTGAATTGAAGAACCTAACATCCAAAACGCTGGCCATAAACCATTTCCAGTAGGAAGTTTTGCTTTGACTTCTATTTTTCCATATTGAAATTCTTTCTTTCCTTTGGTTGTAATTTTAGTTGAAGTATAAATGGCACCTTCTTTTTGGGCTTGAAGTATTAGTTTTCCTTTTTTGAAAGTATGATTGGTTTTAGTATAAATTTGCTTTTCATTATTTCCCCAACCACAAAGATTAGGACAACCATCGCCAAGTTCGAAATTCCAGTTGGTTTCGTTAAGTTTTTTTACATTAAAATTTTCTTCCCAAACTAGTTTGCGTTCTTTATTTTGAGAAATACAAAAATTTGAAACTAACAGCAATAAAATTAACCCTTTTTTCATTTAATTTTAATTAGTATATTGAAAACTTTCTTCTAATGTTTTATCTGAACTTCCGCCAACAAAAACTTTAAAATCACCTGTTTCAGCTTCCCATTTAGAATTGGCTGTAAAATACTCGATTGTATTTTTATCAATTGTAAATTTTACAATTTTAGTTTCGTTTGCTTTAAGCATTACCATTTCAAAACCTTTTAACTCTTTAACTGGACGAGTTATACTTCCTATTAAATCACGAATATAAAGCTGAACAACTTCTTTACCATCAACATTGCTATTATTTTTTAAGGTTATTGAAACTTCTATTTTATCATTATTGGAAAATGAATTTGAAGATAATTTTAAATTAGAATATTCAAATTTCGAGTAACTTAAACCATAACCAAATGCATATAAAGGTGAATTTTTTTCGTCAATATAATGTGACCAAAAAACACTATTTGGTTCATTCATTGTTGGTCTCCCAGTGTTTTTATAGTTGTAATAAATAGGAACTTGACCAATATTTCTAGGAAAAGTCATTGGCAGTTTTCCACTAGGATTGTAATCGCCATATAAAACTTGTGCAATTGCGTTTCCACTTTGAGTACCAAGATGCCAAGCTTCTAAAATTGATGGAACATTTTCATCAGCCCAAGGAATTGCAAGTGGCCGACCATTATTTAAGATCAAAACAATTTTAGAATTTACTTTATAAATTTCTTCTAATAATTCTTGTTGAACTCCAGGCAAACCAATATCAGTTCTACTTCTGCCTTCTCCAGTTTGCAATCCGTGTTCGCCTAAAACCATCAGTACAACATCCGATTTTTTTGCCAATTCTATTGCTTCGGCAAATCCAGATTTATCGGTTTCATTAATTGCAGTTTCCCACACGAATTCTTTTTTCCCTACTGCTACATCAGCACCTTTAGCATAGGTAACTTGATTTCCAGAATATTTATTTAATCCTTCTAATACTGATATTGCAGTGTTCTCATCGGCACCAATTCGCCAATTTCCAAGCGGACTTGTTTTATCATTTGCTAAAGAACCAATCAAAGCAATTTTTAATCCAGATTTTTGCAGTGGTAATAAGTAAGAATTATTTTTTAAAAGTACAATCGATTTTTTAGCAATATCTAAAACTCCATCATGAAATTCGGTTTTTCCAACTGTATTTTTCTCATTTATTTCGTCACAATATTTGTATGGATTATCAAATAACCCTAATTCAAATTTTGTTTTAATAATTCTTCTTGCTGCATCATTAATATTAGATTCTAATACTTTTCCTTCTTTGACCAAATTTTCTAAATATTCAACATAAACATAGGATTCCATATCCATATCAGATCCAGCATTTATAGAAACTTCTGCTGCTTGTTTTCCGTTTTTTACATAGCCATGATTGACCATTTCGTTCATAGAACCCCAATCGGAAACTATAAATCCATCAAATTTCCAATCGCCTTTTAAAATTGTTCTTTGTAAATATTTGCTTCCAGTTGCTGGAATTCCATTTAGTTCATTAAACGAATTCATAAATGTTTTTACACCTGCTTTTACAGCTGCTTTAAATGGCGGAAATATAATATTTTGAAGTGTTTGTTCGCTAACATCAACTGTGTTATAATCTCTTCCAGATTCTGCAAATCCGTATCCTGCAAAATGCTTAGCGCAAGCTAAAATAGATTTATTAGAGCCAAGATTTGTACCTTGAAAACCAATAATTCTTGCTTCTGCTATTCGGCTTCCAAGAAAAGGATCTTCACCAGAACCTTCCATTACTCTTCCCCAACGAGCATCTCTAGAAATGTCTAACATTGGAGCAAATGTCCAATTAATTCCAACTGCTGCTGCTTCCTCTGCTGCAATTTCGGATGATTTTTTTATGGCTTCTAAATCCCAACTTGCAGCTTCGGCTAACGGTATTGGGCTGATGGTTTTATAACCATGAATTACATCAAATCCAAATAATAAAGGAATTCCAAGTCGAGTTTGTTCGACAGCAATTTTTTGTAAAACACGAACATCTTTTACACCTTTAACATTTAGCATAGAACCAACTAGTCCTTTTTTTAAATCTTCATATTTTTTTGCAGCCAAACCTTCTTTTGGAGTTGGTCCAGTTATTTCCCAAAAACCATTATATTGATTTAACTGTCCGATTTTTTCTTGCAAAGTCATTAATGATAGGATAGAATCTACTCTTTTTTCAATTGGATTATAAACGACATGTGAAGTATTGCTTTTTTGTAAAGAATTACAACCAACAAGAAGCAATATGGAGAAAAATGATAGGCAAAATAAATTATTATATTTCATTCTAACTTATTATTGATTTAAAAAAAAAATCTAATAGTAAGACGCAATTATAAAAATCACTTCTTACTATTAGAAACTACTATTAAAAATTATTGATAAACTCTAACGTAATCAACTTCCATAGAGGATTGAATGAAACTTGGATCGATTGTTCCTCCAAAAGTTCCTCCCATGGCTACATTTAATATTAAGAAAAAATCGCTATTAAATGGAGTTGTACTAGTGTTTAAAAAAGAATGATATAATACATCATCTACATAAAACTTAATTGAGTTTGATGTCCAAATTGCTTTGTAAATATGAAATTGAGTTGAAGCATCAGTAATAGTTGTTGTGTTTGTAATTCCGTTTCCACCAGAATGTCCAGGATAATGCAAAGTTGCATGAATTACATTCGGAATGTTTCCTCTGTGTTCCATAACATCAATTTCGCCACATGATGGCCAAGTATTAGTAGCATAATTTTGACCTAACATCCATAATGCAGGCCAAGTTCCGCCACCAGTTGGCATTTTGGCTCTAAACTCGACTTTACCATAATGGAATTCAAATTTATTTTCAGATTTTAATCTTGCAGAAGTATAATTAGAACCACTTAATATTTGAGCTTTAGCGGTAATTTTTAAATTTCCACCTTGAACAATTATATTATTAGAAGAATTGGTATAATATTGTAATTCACTATTTCCCCAACCACCAGCGCCAATATCATAATTCCATTTAGTAGCATCTGGTGTACCATCAGTATTAAATTCATCCGACCAAACTAAATTTGTAAAATCGGTTATTGGATCTTGAACTGGCGGAATCGTTGTAAAAACATGATACCATGCTAAAGCAGTATTTCCTCCCATTACAGCTCTTACAACCATTCTGTTTTCGGTAATCGATAAAATTTCATAAGAATTTTGACCAATATAATATCCCATAAAACCACCATCTGAAATATTTAGCATTGTACCTCTAGTTTGACCTGTAACATTGTTAGCAACAACAACAGATTCTGATGGAGATAATGTTACGGTTTTTAATCCTGCGGTGTTATAATTATAACAAAAATCAAAACCTGCTGTTCCTCCAGCAACACTTTGAAAAGCTGCATTAAAAAATGTTTGACCTCCATTATCTAATTCAAATTTTAATTGCGTTCCATCTTTAGAAAATGTCATAATATTTTCATATAAACAACTACTATCAGGAGAACCAGCTTTTTCAAATGGTGCAGCTTGATAATAATTAGCATAATAATTTTTAGTTGCATCGTTATCATTTTGACCAACTCCAAGATGTCCTGGTTCTGCTGCTGACCAATACCACTGTTTTTGAGTTCCACCAGTTAAAAACTGCACAGCTTCTTCATCGGTAAAATTACTTAAAACCTCAACCTCTATTGTTGTATTGGTAGTAACACCTGCGCTTCCAGAAGCAATTACAATTACTGTATAAACATTTACTCCAGTTTGTGTAAACCTTTTTTCAAAAATTCCGCTTGGAGCATTTTGAGAGGTTCCATCACTGAAAACATATTTATATGAAATTGCATTATCCGCAGTTGTGGTAAATTTTACAACACCTGATCCATTTCCGAAAGGTTCAGTTGCAGTTTTTCCGATGACTTCGGCAGTAACTTGTAAATTTGTTGGTGATTTAATATCGCCAAACGATGCGTCATCTTCTTGACAATTCACGAAAAGAAGTAATGATGCAAAAAGTAAAATATAATTATTAATCTTTTTCATTTTAATATTTTTTTAATTAATTATGGAAATAAACATTATCAACATATACTGTGTTACTTCCTGTTGGAGTTGCTGAATATATTAATTGTGCAATATGTGCTCTCGTAGTTAAACCTGTAAAATTACTTAACGGAATATCTAAGCTTATCCAACCGCCTTGAGCTGGCGAATTAAATATAATTTCATGTTCTTTATCATCGCCACCTGCAAAAATTCCGTTGGCACCAAAATCTACAAGTTTTATTCTAAAAACTGTAAAATCTGCCGACCAAACATCAGTATGAAAATGCGTCATAGATGTTGCATTAATCTGATTTGTAACAGTTTCAATTCCAACAAAATCTAAAGCACTATATTTTTTTGTTGGATTTCCTGCAATAGATACATCAGCAAAAGTAGCATTAGACCATGAAGTTCTCCAGGTATCAACTGGTACATTGGTATATGCTCCACTAAACATTGAAATTACATTAGATGCTGGTAATGTTGGAGTTGGTGCAGCAGTTGTAAGTGATGCTGTTAAATTGTAAAAGAAAACATTATCAACATATACTGTTGCGCTTCCAGATGGTGAAGCAACGTAAATAAGTTGTGCAATGTGTGCACGAGTTGTTAAACCTGTAAATGCACTTAGTGGAATATCTAAACTTACCCAAGTATTTTGAGCTGGAGAAGAAATTGTAATTTCATGTTCTTTATCATCTCCACCACCAAATGTTGCGTTGGCACCAAAATCTACTAATTTAACTTTAAACTGAGTAAAATCTGACGACCAAACATCTGTATGAAAATAAGTCATTGCAGTTGCATTTATTGGAGTTGTAGTTGCCTCAACACCAACAAAATTTAAATTTGAATATTTTTTAGCAGCATTTCCTGAGATTGTAACATCTGTTAAATTAGCACTTGACCAAGATGTTCTCCAAGTATCAACTGGAACATTTGTATAAGTATCACTAAACATTGAAATAACACTTCCGGCAGGTATTGTTGGTACTGGCGCAGGAGTTAAATTGGTAACAGTTATATTTTGAATATATTCTGTAGTAGCAACTCCACCACTCAATGCAACAACTCTAATTTGATATGTTCCTGGAGCTAGATAAACATGGCTCACGGTTTCACCTTGCATAAAATTTACTGGTGTTTCTGTTGGTGATTCTCCATAATATACTTGGAAAAAAGTTTCTAGATTGGCTGTAGCTGAAACTGTAACAGATAATGTTGCTCCCGGAGTTATTGTAACAACCAAATCTGTTGGAGGTAAAAATGAAATAGTAACTTCTTGAGTTATTTCGGTTGTTTTACCATTTAATGACATTCCAATTACTTTAACCTGATATGTTCCTTCTTGGTAAATATGTTGCTTATTTGCACCAGGATTTACAAATGCTGATTCTGTTGTTGCATCACCAAATTGAATTTCATATTGGGTAACACCTTCACCTTTTGGCAAAATTGTTACTTTACCCGAATTATCTTGAGTAATAGTAATTAATGCAGAAATATTTGTTGGAGCATTAATTTCATCAAGATTTACATCATTGTTGTCGTTGGAGCATGCTGCTATTATTGCAACAACTAAAATGATAATACTAAATTTTAATTTTTTCATAATTCTATTTTTTTTAATATCCTGTATTTTGTTGCCAATTACCATTTGAAAACTGAATTTCTTCTATTGGTAATGGAAATATTTCATTTTTATTACTTGCGAAACCTGTAATCGAAGTTGATGCTTTACCTGTTCTAACTAAATCGAAAAACCTATGACCTTCGCCTAATAATTCTACTCTACGTTCTGCCCAAATAAAATCTGTTAAAGCTGAACTTGATGCTGCAATGTTATGGTCAAAATCTGCAAAAGCTCTTTGTCTAACTAAGTTTAAGTAAGTTCTAGCTTTAGTATCATCAATTCCTCCTCTGTTGAAAGCTTCTGCTGCCATTAATAAAACATCTGCATAACGAATTGATCTATAATTGTTTGGATTTGTTAAGTTTTGGTCACCAATATTGGCATCACCCTGACGAGCAATATATTTTCTGTTATAATAACCTGTGTGCTTATAACCAACTCCAAATGTTGCACCTGTTGATGCTGCCCAAGAATTTATGTCGAGTATTGCAACATCTTTTCTATTATCGCCAACTTCATAAGCATCAACGGCATTTTGGGTTGGAACATTAAAACTAAATCCCGAATCGAAAAGTGGTCCTGAATAATTTCTAATTCCATTAAAACCTACAGCAACATTACCTTCACTACATTGAAGACAACCAAATCCTGCACCTTCACCATCTGAATATTGAACCTCAAAAACAGATTCAGAATTATTTTCGGTATTGTTTTCGAAAATTGCATTATAATTTGTTACTAGTGAGTATGAACCACTGTTTATTAAATCTTCTAAAACTGTTGAAGCATTTAGAAATTTATTTTGATACAAATATATTTTTCCTAAAAGAGCTTGTGCAGCGCCTTTTGTTGCTCTACCAGTTTGAGGTGCAACAGGATTAATATTAGCAATTGCATAAATTAAATCGGATTCAATAGAAGCATAAACATCTTCAACTGGAGAACGAGGAATAGTTTTTTCGTCATTTAGTTTAAATCTAAAATCACCTTTCATTGGTATTGCTCCAAACCATTTTACTAATTCAAATTGATAGTAAGCTCTAAGAAATCTTGCTTCTGCAATTATTTGTTCTTTACCATCAAAATCTGTTTTGTCTTTAAATTCTAAAATGTAATTGGCTCTGTTTACACCGGCAAACATCCAATTCCAAATATCTCTAAGATTACTATTTGAAGAAGTATGAATCATATCGTCAACTTGCTGAATACCAATTACATCATTAGCACTTTCTCCTCCAGACAAAGTATTATCTGATGCAATTTCTCCCAACATTACATTAATATAAGAAGATTGAAGCATATCATAAGCAGCAATTAATGCTTTATTATAATCCTCTTCAGAGTTGAAATAGGTTTCAGAATCTATAGAATATGATTGTGCATTTTCAATAAAACTG
>JAYTPS010000035.1:0-7007 GCA_043747155.1 Flavobacterium sp.
CGAAGTTTATTGGACTTCAATTATTATTATTCCTAATGAAATCTTTCAAGAAATGATTTTGCTTTCGCCTAATAAAAGAATTATTTGCACCATAAATAATTCTTATACTTTTCATTGTGCCATGATACTAAAAAATCCTTTTCATTATATTATGTTGAGTAAAGAAAAAATAAAGGAATTAAAATTAAATATAAATGATGAAATTCTTGTTGAAATAATTGCAGATAAAAGTGAATACGGAATTGATATATCGGAAGAATTTCAAGAAGTATTAAATAGTGATGAAAAAGGAAAAATTTTATTTGAAAAACTAACACCTGGAAAACAAAGAAGTTTAATTTATTTAATGAATAAAACAAAAAATAGTACCCTAAAAATAGAAAAATGTTTCGTTATTTTAGAACACTTAAAACGAAATAAAGGAACACTTGACCTTGAGTTACTTAACCAAGATTTTAAAAATTATAGAAATCAACAAAAATTATAACTTGCTCGTAATTAGCACTAATAATGTAATGTAAATGTTAATTTTTTGTATTGTTAATAGTGTTTTGTAATGTGTTGAAAATCAGTTAACGTTAAATTAACATACAATGTTAACAACTTTAGATAGTTTTTTAGAAGTTTTTCTTGGTTGTATGTAAATAAATTGTAATCAAAAATTGACATTAGAAATCCTAATTTAGTTTGGTCTATTTTTAGAAAAGTTATCACTATTTTTTTATAGTTTTTCAACAGAAAATGCATTACAAAGTTATTTACAAAATAGTTGTTTTTTTAGTTGTGAACAACTGTTTATAAAAAATAAAAAACTCTTAAAAATGAATACTTTAAACTCTTAATACTATGTTAATAAAAACATATAAATAAGTATAAGTTTAAAATCTATAATAAAAAATAAAACTTATTGTATCAATTAACACGCTATAATAACCACCAAAAATTAATTTAAATTTAAATCTTTTTGTTTTTGTTTTTAATAGATGTTGAAAACTTTCATTTTTAGAAAATAGAATTGATATTTCTATAGAATGATTAAATTAGACTTTAAACAATATCTAAATTAGTATTTAAATTATTTAAAATTTCTTTTACTTGTTCAGTATCGTTAGGATGAATTTGTAAATCAATTCCGCCATAAGCATAACTTGCTAATGGATGTATAGAAACTAAATTTTCATTTTTAAAAAAATATCTAATTCCTTTATCATCTAAAATAGATTTTAAAATTGTAATTTCATAAGCAAAATTAAATGTAGCAATAGTAATAAACTTATTCATTTTTTATTTTTTTATAAATATACAAAAGTTATTATTTCAATAAATCTATTCTCTATTTTCTATTTTCTATTTTCTTATTTTGTAATTTTATGCTTTATAAAAATGAACTATGAGTAAATTCCCAAAAAAATTTGGAAAAAAAGAGAAAAAATTCTCTGAAAAAATTTTAAAAATACTATCACAAAATGCAAATAAACCATTCAATTACAAGCAAATATGTGCTGTTCTCGAATTAAATGATACTAAAAGCAGAAACGAAATTATCAAAGATTTAAAAATTCTTGCTGCACAAAAAGTTATTATAGAAAATGAACCTGGAAGTTATTTAGTAAAAGCAATTTCTCAGGATTATTATGAAGGCACAATTGATATGACTTCTAGAAAAACAGCATATTTTATTTCTCCAGAATTTGAAGATGACGTTTTTATTCCTACCAATAATTTAAATCACGCATTAGATAAAGATAAAGTTAAGGTTTATGTTTACAATCGTCGTCGTGGTAAAAAACCTGAAGGTGAAGTTATAGAAGTCCTTGAAAGAAAGAAAACAGAGTTTGTTGGAGTTATTGATATTCAAAAGAATTTTGCTTTTGTAACTACTGCCAATGCCAAAATGTACACCGACATTTTTATTCCAAAAGATAAATATAACTGCGCAGAACAAGGTGATGTTGTTGTTGTAAGAATTGAAGATTGGCCAAAGAAAGCTGATTCTCCTTTTGGATCAGTAATTAATGTTTTAGGAAAACCTGGAGAACACGATACCGAAATTCATGCGATTTTAGCTGAATATGGTTTACCTTATGATTTTCCGGTTGAAGTCGAAGTCTTTGCTCAAAAATTAGACACTGCTATTCATCCAGAAGAAATTGCAAAACGTCGTGACATGCGTGATACATTAACGTACACAATTGATCCTAAAGATGCAAAAGATTTTGACGATGCATTATCGTTTAAAAAATTAGAAAATGGAAATTACGAGATTGGAATTCACATTGCTGATGTTTCACACTATTTACAAGAAGGAACAATTTTAGATGATGAAGCATTTAATCGAGGAACTTCGGTTTATTTGGTAGATAGAGTTGTACCAATGTTGCCCGAAGTTTTATCTAATTTTGCTTGTTCACTTCGTCCAAATGAGGAAAAATATACGTTTTCGGCAATCTTTGAAATCGATCACAAAGCAACAGTTTTAAATCAATGGTTTGGAAGAACAGTTATCAATTCTAATCAACGTTTTTCTTATGAAGAAGCACAAGTTATTATAGAAACTAAATCTTCAACAATACCAGCTGAAATTTCGTTAACAGGAACAGAATACAAAGCTTCCGATGAAGTTACAGAAGCAACTTTAAAATTGGATGAGTTAGCCAAAATTCTAAGAAGAAACAGAATGAATAACGGTGCAATATCCTTTGATAAAGTAGAAGTAAAATTCAATTTAACAGAAAATGGAGAACCAGAAGGAGTTTATTTTAAAACATCTAAAGATTCTAATCATTTAATAGAAGAATTTATGCTTTTAGCTAACAGAAAAGTGGCTGAATATATAGGTAAACAAAAGAAAACCTTTGTTTACAGAATTCACGATGAACCTAATGAAGACAAGCTTTTTGCAATGCAAGCATTGATTTCTAAATTTGGATATAAGATAGATTTGCGTGATAAAAAAGATATTTCAAAATCGTTAAACAAATTAATGGCAGATGTTAACGGAAAAAAAGAGCAAAATTTAATTGATACTTTGGCAATTCGAACGATGAGTAAAGCCAAATATTCTACAGAAAATATTGGTCATTATGGTTTAGCATTTGATTATTACAGCCATTTTACATCACCAATTCGTCGTTATCCAGATGTTATGGTACATCGTTTACTTCAATATTATTTGGATGGAGGAAAATCGGTTTCTGTAGAAGTGTATGAAGAAAAATGCGAACATTCTAGTAATATGGAAAGTCTTGCAACCAGTGCCGAGCGTGATTCTATTAAATACATGCAGATAAAATACATGCAAGATCACAAAGACGAAGAATTCTTAGGTGTAATATCTGGCGTAACCGAATGGGGAATTTATGTAGAAATTATATCTAATAAATGCGAAGGAATGTGCAGAATTCGAGAAATAAAAGACGATTATTATACGTTTGACGAAAAACAATATGCACTTATAGGTGAAGTTTCTAAAGGTATTTTACAATTAGGAGACGAAGTTTACGTTAAAGTAAAGAACGCCGATTTGGTTAAAAAACAATTAGATTTTACATTTTTAAGAAAAAAAGAGTAACAAAATTTACCACCACATAAAATAGAATAAAGTTTACTATTTGTAAAGTATGGTTAGCAAATAGTTATACTATTTGTAAAGTATGGTTAGCAAATAGTTATACTATTTGTAAAGTAGTAATTATTTTATATATATTTGTATTCTAATTTTAGAATATAATGAATTTTACAAGAAAGATTTTTAAAAATCTAGAACGCCATTTAACTGTAAAGCAAGTCACAGTTTTAACAGGAATGAGACGAACTGGCAAAACAACATTGGTTAAGCAACTAATGGAAATTTCTACTATAGAACAAAAGATATTTTTTGACTTAGAAAAAATAAATGATCGTAACTTATTTAATTATGACGATTACGATAATACAATTTTAGAAATTGAAAAAAAAGGTATAGATTTTTCTAAAAAAGTAATGATTTGTATTGATGAAATTCAATTATTACCCAATATTCCTAGTGTTATTAAATATTTATATGACCATTATGATATTAAATTTATTGTAACAGGTTCTAGTTCTTACTATATTAAAAATAAATTTCAAGAATCGATGGCAGGAAGAAAGAAAATTTTTGAAATTTTTCCATTAGATTTTGGAGAATATTTAACTTTTAAAAATATTAAATTTAAACCTTTATTAAGTATAAACGAATTAGAAAACAGTACTTATTTGTCAAATTCATTTCAAGTAGAATATGACGATTATTGTAATTTTGGTGGTTTTCCAGAAGTAGTTTTAACTAAAAATAGTTCAGAAAAAAAAGATTTACTGCAAGATATTATCAGTTCATACATCAATATTGACTTAGTTCAAATTGCAGATATTAGAAAAACTAATGAAATTCGCAGTTTAATTAAATTATTATCGGCTAGAATTGGTTCTAAATTAGACATTTCTAAAATAGCAAATGCTGTAAATTTATCTCGCCAAACAGTAGAAAATTACATCTATTTATTAGAAAACACTTATTTTATTAAAACCATTCCAGTTTATTCTTTAAATGCCGATAGAGAAATTGTTAAAGCAAAAAAAGTATACTTTCTAGACAACGGAATTGCCTCACAATTTGCCGATATAGGAAGTGGTGCAAAGTTTGAAAATGCTGTTTATAATCAGTTGCATCATTTTGGCGAAATAAGTTATTATCAATTAAAAACAGGTCAGGAAATAGATTTTATTCTAGATAAAAAAATTGCATTTGAAGTAAAAGAAACTGCGTATGAGGTAGATTCTAGAAAAATGTTAAATCTTGCTAAGAAAATCAATATAGATAAAGGATTTGTAATTGGAAAAAACAATATTTCTACTTTTGCAACGTTTGTATGGGCAGGAATGATAAGATAACAAGTTTATTATGAAAAAAGTATTTTTTAGTTTTTTAGTTTTTAGTCAAATAGTATTTTCACAAACAGAAAAAGCAGTTGGCGATTTTAATAAAGTCACATCTTTTGATAAAATTGATGTTATTTTAATTCCATCAGATGAAAATAAAGTAGTTCTTAATGGTAGTGGTTCAGATGAAGTAGAAGTTGTAAATAAAAATGGCGAACTCAAAATAAGAATGCCATTAACACAATTATTATCTGGAGATAATGTTTCTGCAACGGTTTATTTTAAAGAAATTGATGCTGTAGAAGCCAATGAAGGTTCTAGAATTTCTTGTGAAACTGTTTTTGATACTACCGTTTTTGATATTATTGCCAAAGAAGGATCAGAAATTACTATTAAAATTAATGTAGAAAAACTTAATGTTAGAGTTGCCAATGGATCTACAGTTTTAATTTCTGGAAGTGCAAATAATCAAGATGTTATAGTAAATTCTGGTGGAAATTTTGATGCTCAAAAGTTAAAAACTAAGCAAACCACAGTAACTTCCAATGCTGGTGGAAATGCCAATGTTTATGCAACAAACTTAGTAGAAGCCAAAGTTCGTGCTGGCGGAAAAATAGTTATTTACGGAAGTCCAAAACAAATAAACCAAAAAATAATTGCTGGCGGAAAAATTGAAGAAGTAAAATAAAAAAGTATAAAATAGATTTTATTTACTATTTTTGAGAAACTCGAAAACTTCAACTCGAAACCATTAAATAATGATTAACGACATTTTATCTGCCATTCCTTGGGGAATTTTACTAGCATTTACCATAGGACCAGTTTTTTTTATACTACTAGAAACCGGAATCACAAAAGGATTTAGAGCAGCAATGACTTTTGATTTAGGAGTTGTCTTCGCCGATTTAGTTTTTATTTTAATTGCCTATTTCAGTACCAATCAACTACTTGAAAAAATGAAAGATGATCCAAGTATGTTTGTATTTGGAGGAGTTTTAATGTTGAGTTTCGGAATAATTTCATTTGTAAAAGAAAAGAAAAATTACTTAAAAAAAATAGAAGAAGAAGTAGACGATGACAATATTCCTAAAAACAATTATTTAGGATTATTCTTTAAAGGATTCTTTTTAAATTTTATAAACATTGGTGTATTAGCATTTTGGATGGGAATTATAATTGTATTTGGACCAAAAATGAATATGGAAACCAACAGAATCATAACTTTTATTTCTACAATAATTTGCACTTATGTTGCCATCGATATTTTAAAAATTAATGTTGCCAAGCAATTAAAATCTAAACTTACACCGTTTAATATTTATAAAATAAAAAGAATAATAAGTGTTGTTTTAATGATTTTTGGAGCGTTTTTAATAGTTCAAGGATTTTTCCCTAAAGAAAAAGAAATGCTGCAAAATAGTATTGAGAAAAGGTTTTAAATAGTTTAAAATGAAAAATATTCTAACTCTTTTTTTACTTTTTATTTCTCTTTCATTTTATGGACAAAATGACACGATTTCTGTTGTAAAACATTCAAATTTATCTGTAGTTTCATCAGATAAAATAAATATCGTTTATCGCGGATTGCCAAATCCAGTTTTTATAGCAGTTAATAATTGTAAATCATTTATAGCAACTGGAAACGGATTATATAAAAATCAAGATGGAACACATCAAATAATTCCAGGCGCAGGATTAGAAGTAATAATTACAATTGAAATTGTTTTAAATGATAATTCAATAAAGATAGAACACCATAAATTTAGAATTAAAAATATACCTAGAATTTCTGGAGCTATAAATGGATTAGTTTGTAATCAATCGGTTATTTTAATGTGTAAGGAAGAGCTTAAAAATGCTGTAATTTCTATTGATTTTACCAAAGATTTTCTTTATGACATGAAACTAAATTTGGAACAATTTACAGTTAAATTTAGTAAAAAAGAAATTTTTGTAATTAAGGGAAATAAATTTACTGACGAAGTCAAAAATATTATATATAAATTACCACTAAATTCAATTTTCGAGATACAAGATTTGAAAACAGATAATCATTCTTCAAATGTTTGTTTTAAAAATGCAAATCCCATAAAAATAATGATTATTGA
>JAYTPS010000036.1:0-5058 GCA_043747155.1 Flavobacterium sp.
ATTTTTTCTATAAAGGATATTTATAATGATCCAAAAGAAGGTAAAAATAAGAAGAAGCCAAGCGAATATAATTATATGGGAAGAACCTATGATAATGAAGATGTTGGTGCTTATAATAATATAGAAGTAAATACGCTAAATTTAAAATCTAAAAAGCAAATATACATTAGTAATTTGCCAACAAGCTTTGGTGTTGGTGATTATTATTTTGATATAATTGTTGAATGGAATAATGGTTTTTATCAAATGCATGTTGATATTGAAGAGATAAATGGTAAGTTAAAATACAGATATCAGTTTTATGATGTTGATGGAAAACCTATTGATTTTAAAAAAATTGAAGAAACAATAAACGCTTAAATCTAAAAAAAGAACTGCAAATTCAAAAATTATTCTATTATGTTTTTAGAATTTATAGTTCGTTTTTTAGAGGTAATTTTAAATTTTATTTATTAGATTTTATCCAATTGTTTACTCTTTTTTCTAATAATGCAAGTGGCATTACTCCAGATTCTAAAACTATTTGATGAAATTTTTTGATGTCAAACTTCGCACCAAGTTCTGACGTTGCTTTTTGGCGTAATTCTAAAATCTTTAATTGTCCAACTTTATAGGATAATGCTTGTCCTGGAATTGCCATGTATCGTTCAATTTCGGCAATAATACTAGATTCACTTTCAGCTTCATTGTCTATCGAATATTGAATTGCTTGTTCTCTTGTCCAACCTTTTGAATGTAAGCCAGTATCTACAACCAATCTAATGGCTCGATGCATTTCGCTTCCCAACATTCCAAAATATTGGTATGGATCATTGTATAATCCTAATTCTTTTCCTAAGCTTTCAGTATATAAAGCCCATCCTTCACCATAAGCTCCAAACCAATTAAATTTTCTAAAATCAGGTAATTTTTGGTTCTCTTGTTGCAATGATATTTGAAAATGATGACCAGGAATTGCTTCGTGAAGAAATAAATCTTCGTCGGCATAAAAATTATAATCGGCTACGTTTGGAATTGGAACATAAAAAGTTCCAGGTCGTGAACCATCAGTTGCACCTTGAACATATTCGGCACTTGCAGTTTTTTCACGAAATGATTCAGTTCTTCTAATTTCAAATTTGGTTTTTGGTTGCAACGCAAATAGTTTGTCTACATTAGGTTTAATTACTTCATATAGTTTTTCGAAATTAGCAATTACTTCTTCTGGTTTTTTAAATGGTTTTAATTCTTGTTTGTTTCTCACATGGTCAAAAAAATCTTTTAAAGTTCCTTTAAAACCAACTTGATTTTTTATTATTTCCATTTCGGTTTTTAAGCGCGCCACTTCTTTTAATCCTAAATCATGAATTTGTTCAGGAGTCATATCCGTAGTTGTCCATTGTTTTACATAAACGTTATATAAATTATTTCCGTTTTGTAAACTTCCAATTCCGCTAGTTGTTCTTGATGCCGGAATGTATTCAGATTTTAAAAACGCAGACATTTTCTTAAACTTTGGAATTAGTTTTTCGTTTATAGTTGTTGTAAATTCTTTTTTTAATAATTCTTTTTGAGCACCTGTAAACGTTGAAGGCATTGATTTTATAGTGGTGTAAAATAGATTGTCTTCTATTTTTTCTGTAATCATATCGTCAAATTGTGGCAGTAGTTTTAAAGACAATACTTTAGGTAAAACAATGCCTTTTTCAATTCCTTTTTTCATGTAAACCATTGCAGAGTCAAGCCAAACTGAATATAAATTCATTCTTTTAATAAAATTTCTGTAGTCTTTTTCGGTTTTAAATGGCTGAGCACTTTCGCCAGCTGCAAATTGTGCCATAGTTAGATGTGTTCCCCAAAATTGATGAATTGGAGTTAAATTGGCATTTTGTTTAAGTAAATCTTTACCAATTTCTACCTCCCATTTTATAATATCAAAACTATTTTTTTCTTCTTCGGATAGTTTTTCAAAATCTATTTTTGACAATTCTGTTTGATATTTTTCAAAGAAAACTGCTTGGTTTTTTCGATAAACATCAGTCATTTCTAATTGCAATTGGTCGTTGTATTCATTTTGACCATTTAATGTTGCGTCCAATGGATTTAGTGCATTTTTTTCATCAAAATAATTGTCTGTTAGTTTTTTGAAATCAACAGATTTTTCTTCATTCTTGCAATTCGCAAAAAGTAGTGAAAGTAATATTATAGATGAAATTGTTTTGATTTTTTTCATTTGTTATAGGTTTTTTTGGTTGGATTAAATTTTAAACATTTAACGCTTCAACAATAATATCTTTGTCGTTTAACATGTCTTTTAGCATATTTTCGATACCACTTTTTAATGTAAATGTCGATGACGGACATCCATTACAAGATCCTTGCAAGATTACTTTTACACGTTTTTCTTTTTCATCATAAGAATCAAAAAGGATATTTCCGCCATCTGCAGCAACAGCTGGCTTAACATATTCTTCTAAAATGTTAATAATTTTTTGTGATGTTGTATCTAGAAAATCAAAATTTTTAATTTGTTGTTTTTCATGTTTTAAATCTTCAACTATTTGCGATTCATCTACAACAGTGCCTCCATTTTCTATATATTGTTTTATGAATGTTCTAATTTCTAAAGTGATTTCATCCCAAGATGCACTATTGTATTTAGTAATTGAAATGTAGTTTTCATCAATAAAAATTTCTTTTACAAACGGAAAATTAAACAGTTCTTTTGCAAGTGGAGATGCTGAGGTTTCATCAATGTTTTTAAACTCTAAAGCCGTTTTTGTTAGGTTTTTTGTAACTACAAATTTAAGAGTTGCTGGATTAGGAGTTGTTTCGCCATAAACTGACAAGCCATTTTTTTTTGGTTTTAATATATCTTCAATAATAATCTTACCTCCTTTTTTTACGTACTCTTCTATTTGCTCGGCAACAGCATCTTTTACATCATTCCATTCAACAATACTAAATCTTTCAATTGCTATAAAATTTCCAGAAATGTAAACTGTTTTAACAAATGGTAAGTAAAATAATTGTTGAGCAAGAGGTGAATTTTTGGCTTCATCAATATTTTTAAATTCAAAACTTTCATTTTGAGTTATAAAATCTGGGAATTCAAATTTTAAAATTGTAGGATTTTGAGTTTCTTTGGTGTTAATTTTCATGATGATACAAGTAATTTTCTACAAATTTAACAAAGTTATTTTCTTGGAATGTCTATATTTGAAGTTTTAAACAATTAATTAACACATTGGCTAATGTTTTAAAGGATTATTGGTTGATAATACATAATAAATTATGAAAAAAATTTTACTGTTATTTTTAATTTTACTATTTAATTTTTCCTTTAGTCAATTATCGGTTAATAATACTACTCAAACTCCTGCACAATTAGTTCAAAATGTACTTTTAGGTAGTGGAATTACAGTTTCGAATGTGAAATTTAATGGTTCTGCAGCCAATGCTTTACTTATTAGAGATCAGGTCGGACATTTTACAAATGGAGTTTCTACCAACTTAGGAATTGATAGTGGTATCATTCTCGCTACCGGTCAAGCACAAGCAGCGATTGGACCAAATAATGCTGGTGGTTTAACGTTAGCAACTGCCAATCCAATAACTGGTGATTCAGATTTAGCATTATTAACTACTAATACAATTAATAATAAAGCTATTTTAGAATTTGATTTTGTGCCTATTGGACAAAATTTGAGTTTTAATTTTGTATTTGCTTCTGAAGAATATCCAGAATGGACAAACACTGGTTTTAATGATGTTTTTGGTTTCTTCTTAAGTGGTCCAGGAATAACTGGTCCTTACACTGGTGGTGCTGCAAACATAGCACTTATTCCATCTACTATTGTTCCCATTACAATTAATAATTTAAATAATGGCGGTGCAAATTTAGGACCTTGTGAGTATTGTGCTTTTTATGTAAATAATGGAACCGGAGTAACACCTGCTTTGAATGCTACAATTCAATATGATGGTTTTACAACTATTATTGCTGCAAATGCAATTGTACAATGTGGGATGACATATCATATTAAACTTGCAATTGCTAATATTGGTGATAATTCATTAGATTCTGCGGTTTTTTTACAAGCGCAAAGTTTTAATACAAATCCTTTGTCTTTTCCTAATGATTATTTAATTTCTAATGGTTTTGCTCCATGTGCAGGAACAACAACAACCATAAATACTGGTTTACCAATAACCGTGCTTCATTCATGGACATTGAATGGAAATTTAATTGTTGGCGAAACGGGTCCAATTATTACCATATCACAACCTGGTCTTTATTGTGCAACTGCATATCCTTATGGTCCAGCTTGTCCAGTTACAGATTGTATTACTGTTGAGTTTCAACCACCATTACCAGTTAATCCACCTAATAATCTAATTGTTTGTAGTAGTCCATTCAATTTAACATTAAATACTCCAGTTGTATTAGGTGCTTTATCACCATCACTTTTTGATGTTAATTATTTTTTAACATCTCAAAATGCAGAAGATTTTGCTTCAGCTATTTCTAGTCCAAATGTATTCAATGGTACAAATGGTCAACCAATTTATATTAGAGTTGATGATTCTTCTGGTTCCAATTGTTATAGTATTCAATCATTTACATTAACTATTGATCCTGTTCAATGTCTTGTTAATGCTAATCAACCTCCAAATTTATCGCAATGTGATGATGCTTCTAATGATGGTTTTGGAACTTTTGACTTTACACCTCAAACTGCTATAGTCTTAGGTACGCAAAGTGCTTCAAGCTTTACTGTTACTTATCATTTAACTCAAGCAGCGGCTAATTCGGATTCAGGTGCAATCTCTCCTTTTAATTCATTTGTAAATACTGTAAATCCTCAAATAATATATGTAAGAATTGAAGATAATGCCAATTCTACATTTTATGACACAACTACTTTTCAGTTAATAGTTAATGCATTGCCCACCACACCAAATCCATCAGACGTAACAGTTTGCGGAAGTTATACTTTGCCAAACCTTCCAGCAGGAAGCACGTATCATTCGGCTAGTGGCGGAACAGGAACAACCTTTGCCAATGGCGCAACAATA
>JAYTPS010000037.1:0-5736 GCA_043747155.1 Flavobacterium sp.
TCAACAAGCCGTTGGAACGGAATTTTATACTCGAAAAATAACCAACATATAACCCTAACTAAAAGTTGTGAATAACTTTATGATGCTTTACATAGGAACCGCTGTAAACGGCTGTACTTTTATTTATTTCTATTACTTTTAAAATATTGCTTCTTTAATTTCGGTATAAATTCTATTAATTTCTTCTTTAAAATTATTATTTTTCTCTTCGGATAACCAACCATCTTTATACCATTTATGATATGGTGTATTAATTATATTCCAGCCAGCACGAGTTAAAATTTCCATTCTGTCAATATGTTCAACTGTATAATTATCAGCAATTCCGTTATTTGTAAAATGATGAACTCCATCAACTTCGATAGCAACAGATTTTTTTGTGTTGTGATTAAACATAACAAAATCTAATCTTTTTTGTCCACAACTTTTTACTTGATTATGTAATGTTATTTTATTTCCCTTGGAATTTGTTTCTACAAATTTTTCTAAAAATGAATAAACATATCTTTCAAAATCACTTTCAAATAAATCAAAGTCTAATTTTGGTAAATTCGGTTTAAGATTTGCATCTTTAACTGGCGTTAAATCATTTTCTGTAACTGTACCATTTATGTAATACAAATAGTTATAAATAACATTAAACGTTTTTGGAAATGGTGAATAAACAAAATATGTAAATGATTTGGCTCTACTTGTAGCAACATTTAATCTTTTTTGGTCTTGATAATGACCTTGTCCGCCTTTACAATCCGTATCAAGACATAGCGAAAAAATCATTATATCTCGTTCATTACCCTGAAATTCCTCAGGCGTTCCAATCATTAAATCATAGTCGCTATCCAAGTTTGGTAAATGTTCCTCTATTAATTCTTCAATTTTCTTGCATTGATCTCTTATCATAGAAATAACGCCAATTGTAAAATCTTTTTTATCAATGTGGTTCGGTAATTTATATAGTAAATTTGTTGTAAAAAATAAATCAGGTTGGTTTGACGAAGTCAAACCCTGAATTATTTTTACCACTTCTTCTGCTTCTGCGAGAACAACTTTACTATTTGTGTCAGTTTCTCTTTTGCCATTTACATTTATTGCTTTGCAACATTCAATAGAAACTTTGTCAGGTGTTTCCGTCATTATTTTTAATTTTCCTTCGGGATTTTCTTCATCTTTATAAAATTGCTTACTTGTATATTTTGCGAGTTTTGGTAATGAACGGAAATGTTCATCAAGCATTACTTCTGTTGGCATAACATTATAATCATCGCTTTTAATAAAGTCTAATATTGATGATTGTGTAACTGTTAATTTTTTCTTCGTGGCAGTTTGATAACGCATCAATTCACGGTTATATTTTTCCCAAGTTAATTCATCAAAATTCTTGCCCAATGAAAAATTTAAACCTGCTGCTTTCAAACTTAATTGTTGATGGTCACCAACAATACACAATTTTTTGCCTCGATAAAATGCTGGCAAAATTTCAGCAAGATTGACTTGCGATGCTTCATCAACAATTACTAAATCAAATAAATCTGGTATTAAAGGAAATAAATTTCCTAAATGTCTAATTTCAGCAGTCCAAAAAGGAATGACGTCAGTGATTTTTTTAAAATCAATATCATTCATTTTCTTTTCAATTAATTTGCTGTTTACATTTGTTAGCATTCCGTTAAACTTCTCAATTTCACGTTGATAAGTTATATCGCTTACTTTTTCAAAAACATTTGTTTTGTATTTAAGTTTTGTAATTTGTTTTTGAAGTTTTAAAATATCTGTTTGCAAATTTTTGATGCCTTTTCGAATACTATTTGCATCAATGTTTAATTCATTAGTTTTGATTAGTACTTCTGTAAATAAAACATTTACTTTTATGAATGACTTGCTAAAATTGGGCAAAGTATTTTCATTCAGCCACTTATTTGGTGTGTTAAATTTTAATTTTAAATGTTCTTTAAACTTGTGGATGTAAAGTTTTGAAGATAAATTATTTGAATTTACTTCCCATATTTTTTCTATTTTTTCAATGACTTTTTTGTATTTATTTTCGTCTTTAATTTTTTTAAATTGAAATCCCGTAGGGATTTCAAAAAAATCCTTATCAATTCTTTGCAGTTCAGTTAGAAAACGTTCGTTTACGTCTTTAAAAAATCTTTGTTTTTCTAAAATCTTATTAAGTTTAATTTTTTCAATTGAAATGTCTTCTAAATCTTTAGCCAAAATATTTTGATATTCTAATAATTTGGCTTCAAATATTGCATATTTTCCATTAAATTGAGTAGAGTTTGATGTTTCATTTTTCAAATAGTTGCAATAATCTTTGATTTTTTTTCTCGCATTAGTATCATAGTAACAAACTCCCAATAATCCATCACCGTCAGATAAATAGGGTTCAATTTTCTTATTTACAACTTGTAATGCGGCTGTTTTTTGTGACAGTACTAAAACCTTTTTATTCATTGCAATTGCTGATAAAACTATTGCAGAAATTGTATGAGATTTTCCAGTTCCAGGTGGTCCTTGAATATAAGATATTTCATTTGACCAAGCGTTTTTTAATCCTTGAATTTGACAATTTGAAAGTGAAATAGGAATATGTTTATCTATAATTTTTTGAATATCATCTTCAATAGGATTTCTGTTTATTGCAACTCTTTCGTCAGTTAAAGCATTTATTAATAATTTTTCAACAACTGGATTTTTAAAATCTCCGTCTTCATCGATATTTTGTACAAAACTATTTAATGCTTCATAAGTAGATAGTTCATTTGGTATTACATTAAGAAAAAAATGATTTGCGTTTGCAAAAATTAATTCTTTTTCAAATATTGATTTTTCTTTACGTTGTTCTCCACTTTTTTTAGTTGGACGATATGTATACTTTTTTAATTCATCTTTAAAGTTATAATCAGATTTCTGAATTAATTTAATTTTTTTGAATTGTTCAATTTTAGTTTGTAAATCATTAAATATTTCATTAGCAAATTTCGAAAGATATTGAAAGTCAAACTCATAAACTTCTCTCAAAAGACTTTCAATATTTTCTAATATTGTATTTTCATCTTCAGTTAGAGAGTTTAAAACATCATCTTCTTCATTGAAATAATTTGTAGATAATGACGAAACAAAATCATAGTTTATTGTTAAGGTACTAACATCTGGTTCTATAAAAATACAATTTGTTATTTCATCTTTTGATAATTCGCATTGTATTGTTAAAATTGGCGATGCAAATATTTTTTTACTTGTTCCTGCAACGGTTCCAAGCCCAATAAATAATTTTTTGTCGTGATTTTTTTGTAGAAAGTTATAATAATTATTTAGTTCACTATAGTTATTTTCATTTGGTTTAATCTCAAGTTCGATATTTTCGAATTGAGTTGCGTAACCAAGAGTTTTATTGAGTAAGCACTTTTCAAAGCCATTTCTTGAAATGATTTTTCTGCTAATGTCTCTCAAATATGAAAGATAAGCAATAATTCGTTTTGTGTTTTGGGGATGATTTGATATTTTACTCATAATTATTCCAAATCAAGCGGTGCTTTAATTTCCATTAAAATGCTTTTTAAATCTTGTTGCATTTCTTCTTTAAACTTGTTAGCATCCAATTTCGTACTATGATTGTCTTCCGAATATTTTAATATTATATTGTCAATGTTTTGAGAATAATCTTTGAAAGAATTTTTAATATCAGAAATTTTGTTACTTATATCATTTTGAATATTTGTATTTTCTTTTTGTAATTGTTCAAATCCTAAATTAATTTTTGAATTTGCTTGTTCTTGAAAATTTTTAACATCTTTACCTAACTGTTCAAATTTTTCTTCAAGTTGTTTTGAAATTTCTTTTAGTTTGATTTGCTGATCTTTTATATTTTCAGAATTTTTTATGTCTTGTTGTTTTTCAGTTTCTGTAATTTTGTTTAAAATTAAATTTTGCAATTCCTTTAATTCGTTTTCTCTTTGAATTTTATTCTTTTTTTCATTATTTGAGTAAACATAGAAAAAGTAGCAGATTATGACACTTTCGATTATAAAAAAAGTTGCAATTATAATTTCTGAATTTTTCATATTTTAGTATAAATTAGTTTGTTTAATTCTATTTTTTGCGGTTTTTTGGAAGTATAGCCGTTAACGTCTCGTGGCTTGGCGTCAGTTGGGGATTTAGTTAGCCAAATGTATAAATTAAAGACCGAACTTCCAAGTACAAAACCAACTTTAAAGTTTGCCTAAAACCTCAATTGCGCCAAACCGCTGTTAACTGCCGTTTTTTTTGTTATTTCGTTATCGCTGGTATTAAATATTCTTTCATAATTTTTTCAACTTGTTTTTCTCCATATGGCGTATTATATGCAGTTGAAGTAATTACAATAACAATTGGTTGGTCTTTGAAAATAAAAATTTTATTGCCACCATTTCCACTCGAATAGTAAACTTCATAATTTTTACCATTTAATTTATACGTTTTGTTCCAAAACAAATAGCCATAATATTCATCTTCAGATATTGAGATTTGATGAGATAAACTTTTTTCAACCCAATCTTTTGTCAAAATTTGTTTTCCGTTCCAAGTTCCTTGATTCTTGTACAATTGACCAAATTTGGCATAATCCAATGAACTTAACTGCAAACTTCCTGCTGTATTTGCTACTTTTTGAGGCGTGAATTGCCATTTATATTTAGTGATATTTAAAGGTTTGAATAGTTTTTTGTTGGCATATTTTTCCAAACCATTTGGTACAGATTTATGGATTATGTCGCCTAAAACTATGCATCCTGCTGTAAAATAATCCCATTGTTTATATATTCTTTTGGTTTTATCTATAGGAAGATTTAATGTGAAATCAACCCAATTATTAGTAGGATACATATTTTCTTCGTTTCCTGGTGATTCAGAATTAATATCCGAACCTTCAAAAGTTGAACTCATTGTAAGCAAACTTTTTAGAGTAATACTATCTTTTGATGTCGAATAGTTTTGAAAAGATTTTAGGTTGTAAAATTCTTTTAAAGTTTGAGTTTCACTTTTTATAAACTTATCTTTAATCGCAATACCTAAAAGTGTCGATGCGAATGATTTTCCAACAGAACGTGTGTCGTGAAGTGCGTTTCTGTCTGCGCCATTGAAATATTGTTCAATTAGAATTTTGCCATCTTTTATTGCAACAATACTTGTTATATTTTTATAGGTTTGTTTTAAAATTTTTCGCTTTAATTCTTCAATTTTTGCAATATCAATTTTTTCTGTTGAAATTTGCCAATCTTTAGTTGGTTTAATGAGTTGAATTTTAACAAGTTTTTCATCTATTTTAATTACAGGAACGATAATTTTTACTTGTCCTTCAGCAATTATGTTGCCAGTCAATACTTCGCTTAACTTTAAATAAGGTCTTATCTCAATTTTGAGATTATGTTCTCCTTCCGAAAGTGCCTCTTGTCCGCCAATAGCGAAAAATCTATTCCAAAGAAATTTCCCCCAAGAATCTTCGTTAGTAGAACTTATTAATGGAACTCTGAAAATTGTTTTCTGATTTTTGCTTTCTGTACTTCCTGCGCCAACATTTAGATTTTCAACATAAACTTTTTTACCATCGACAATAAATGTAAATTGATAATTCCCATTTTTAGTTAGTTCGTCAGCGGTGAATTGTGGTGATAACAAATGAAGATAATTGGTCAAAGATTTGTCTAAAAAAACGCGGATATTTAAATCTGATTGCTCTTTTAATTCAAATGATTTTAG
>JAYTPS010000038.1:0-3777 GCA_043747155.1 Flavobacterium sp.
CAATTGCCTTGGGTTTAAACCCAAGGCAATTGAAAAAAAGATTGAAACGAATAGCTGGAAATAGCTTCAAAACCTGAAATAAATTAAGGATAAATAAAACTCTCAATTCTATTGCTTATTTTTGTATTTATTCTGAACTTGTTTCAGAATCTTTTACATTTAAAATATATGTTAGAAAACCCTAAAAGATATACAATTACTGCTGCTTTGCCATATACAAATGGTCCAATTCATATAGGTCATTTGGCTGGAGTTTATGTGCCAAGTGATATTTATGCACGCTATTTGCGACTGCAAGGAAAAGATGTCGCGTTTATATGCGGAAGCGATGAACATGGCGTTGCTATCTCAATGAAAGCCAAGAAAGAAGGCATTTCGCCACAAGAAGTGATTGATAAATATGATGCAATTATTAGAAAATCGTTTATAGATTTTGGTATTTCGTTTGATAATTATTCTAGAACTTCGTCTAAAATTCATCACGATACAGCTCAAGAATTTTTTAGAAAATTGTATGATAATAACGATTTTATAGAAGAAGTTACAGAGCAGTTGTATGATGCCAAAGCAGATCAATTTCTTGCTGACAGATTTGTGGTTGGAACGTGTCCGAAATGTGGAAACGAAGAAGCTTATGGCGATCAATGTGAAAAATGTGGTTCTACATTAAATGCTACCGATTTAATAAATCCAAAATCGACAATTACTGGTGAAATTCCTGTTTTAAAATCTACAAAACATTGGTTTTTACCTTTAGATAGATACCAAGATTTTTTGAGAGAATGGATACTTGTTGGTCACGAAAAAGATTGGAAAGTAAATGTTTTGGGTCAAGTAAAATCGTGGTTGGATGATGGTTTAAAACCAAGAGCAGTAACTAGAGATTTAGATTGGGGAATTGATGTACCAGTTGAAGGCGCAACAGGAAAAAAATTATATGTATGGTTCGATGCGCCAATTGGATACATTTCTGCAACCAAAGAATGGGCAGCAAGAGAAGGCAAAAATTGGGAAGATTATTGGAAAAAAGACGATACAAAACTGGTTCATTTTATAGGAAAAGACAATATTGTTTTTCATTGCATAATTTTTCCTGCCATGTTAAAAGCCGAAGGAAGTTATATTTTGCCAGACAATGTTCCTGCTAATGAATTTTTAAATTTGGAAGGAAATAAATTATCTACATCTAAAAACTGGGCGGTTTGGTTGCACGAATATCTTGAAGATTTTCCTGGAAAGCAAGACGTTTTACGTTATGCTTTAACTGCAAATGCGCCAGAAACTAAGGATAATGATTTTACTTGGAAAGATTTTCAGGCAAGAAATAATAATGAATTGGCAGCTGTTTTTGGGAATTTTATAAACAGAGTTGTGGTGTTGACCAATAAATATTACGACGGAATTCTGCCATTTCCGAATGAATTTAATGAAGTTGATGAACGAACTTTGGCAGAATTAAAAGCATATCCAGCAGTAATTTCATCATCTATAGAACGCTACAGATTTAGAGAAGCGCAAGTAGAATTAATGAATGTTGCCCGACTTGGAAATAAATATTTGGCAGATGAAGAACCTTGGAAAATGGTAAAAATCAATCCAGAAAGAGTGCAAACACAAATGTATGTTGCGTTGCAAATTGCTGCTGCTTTACAAATTTTGTGCGAACCATTTTTGCCTTTTACATCTGCGAAATTAGTAACTACGTTGGACTGCAACGTATCTACAAATACATGGAAATCGGTTTCTGAAACATCGGAATTATTAAAACCAGGTCACAAAATTGGCGAAGCAGAAATATTGTTCGCACAAATAGAAGACTCTGAAATTCAAAAACAAATAGAAAAATTACAAGCAACCAAAACAGCAAATCTTATGGAAAATAAAGTTGTAGAACCACAAAAACCAACAGCAACATTTGAAGATTTTTCAAAGTTAGATTTACGAGTAGGAACAATTGTTGAAGCAGAAAAAATGCCAAAAGCCAACAAACTTTTAGTTTTAAAAGTAGATACAGGAATGGATGTGAGAACCATAGTTTCTGGAATTGCCGAACATTTTTCGCCAAAAGAAGTAGTTGGAAAACGTGTTACAGTTTTAGTGAATTTAGCACCAAGAACATTGCGTGGTGTAGAAAGTGAAGGAATGATTTTAATGACGAGTTTGCCAAATGGAAAATTGGTTTTTGTAAATCCTGATGTTGATGGTGTTGATAATGGTGAAACCATCTCGTAGACGCGTTGCATTGCAACGTATCCATGAATTCCGTGCAACGTATCCATGAATTCTGAGAAACATATAAAAAAAAATTATTTTTATCTTATAAATTTAAATTATATTACTAAAAAATTGAATCCATTAAGAAAATTCTATTCCAAAATATGCCGCAAAAATTCCAAAACAAATACAAAATAGATTCAAGACGTCTAAAAAATTGGGATTACAGAAATAATGGTGCCTATTTTATTACAATTTGTACCAAAAATAGAAAACATTTTTTCGGAAAAATTGTTAATAAGGAAATGGTACTAAATGAAATTGGATTATTAGCAAATAATTTTTGGGCAGAAATACCGAAACATTTTCCATTTATTGAATTGGGAAATTTTCAAATAATGCCTAACCATATGCATGGTGTTTTGATTATTAATAATTTGTTAGACGTTGTTGTTGTAAATGCGTTGTATTGCAACGTATCTGATGTAAATGCGTTGCATTGCAACGTATCTGATGTAAATGCGTTGCATTGCAACGTATCTGATGTAAATGCGTTACATTGCAACGTATCTTCAAAACAAAATGATACGTTGCAGTGCAACGCATCTACGGTAAATATTTCACCAAAACCTGGGTCAATTTCTACAATTATTCGTTCCTATAAATCAGTTGTAACTAAAAATGCACATTTAATAAATTCTAATTTTGAATGGCAACCACGATTTCACGATCATTTAATTCGGAATTCTGAATCATTTGAAAAAATTCAAAATTATATTGAAAATAATCCCCTAAATTGGAAAGAAGACACATTTTATAATTAAACCTATGAACCTAAAAGTTATAGCATTTGACGCAGACGATACATTATTCGTAAACGAACCTTATTTTCAAGAAACAGAGCAAAAATTTTGTGCTTTAATGAGCGATTATTTATCTAATCAAGGATTGTCGCAAGAACTTTTTAAAACCGAAATCGCCAATTTAGATTTGTATGGTTACGGAATTAAAGGTTACATTTTGTCTATGATTGAAGCTGCGATGAAAATCTCTAACAATACAATTTCGTTAGAAATTATTGAAAAAATTATAGTTTACGGAAAAGAATTACTGCAAAAACCAATTGAATTACTTGATGGAGTAGAAGATACATTAAAAGAATTAAAAGGAAAATACAAATTAATTGTGGCTACCAAAGGCGATTTAAAAGACCAACAAAGTAAGTTGCATCGGTCTGGTTTAGGACATTATTTTCATCATATTGAAGTAATGGCAGACAAGCAAGAACTGAATTACGAAAAACTTTTAACTAGATTAGAAATTCAACCATCAGAGTTTTTTATGGTTGGGAATTCTTTAAAATCTGATGTTTTACCAGTTTTAGCAATTGGTGGTTATGCAGTGCATATTCCGTTTCATACTACTTGGGAACACGAAAAAATTAGTCATAAAGTAGAGCATGCAAATTTTTATTCTTTTGATAAAATTACAGATGTTTTACCTTTACTACTTAATAGTTAAAAATTATGTATGATTGCAAACTGGCAAATTATATTAATTTTT
>JAYTPS010000039.1:0-4351 GCA_043747155.1 Flavobacterium sp.
TCTACTAAATACTTTTGTTCAAAAACTGGAAAATCAATTGTGGAAATAGAATCTTTATTTCCTAACTGACTCCATAATTCTTCAGCAATATGCGGAGCATAAGGCGAAATCACAATGGCTAAAGGTTCCAAAATCTTTCGATGATTGCATTTTAATGTTGCCAATTCGTTTACACAAATCATAAACTGAGAAACCGATGTGTTGAACGAGAAATTCTCTATATCTTCTGTAACTTTTTTTATGGTTTTGTGTAACGATTTATACATTTCTGGCGTTGGTTCGTCATTAATTACAATCAAACCATGATCACCAAAATACAAACGCCAAAGTTTTTTTAAGAAACCAGAAACGCCAGTAATTCCTGCAGTATTCCATGGTTTTGCTTGTTCTAGCGGACCAAGAAACATTTCATACAAACGCAAAGTATCTGCGCCATAATCATTACAAATATCATCTGGGTTGACTACATTGTATTTTGATTTTGACATTTTTTCTACTTCGCGAGTAGTTACATATTCTCCATTTTTATCTAAGATAAAATCAGAATTTTTTACAAAATTGAAAAGAGGATCCATCTTAATGGATTCAATATCCAAAACGTCACTTGTTCCTTTCAAATGATTTAAACTAATTCTAAAAGGCGTGAAAGTTCCGCTAAATTCTTCTCCAACATATCTTACTTTTATACCTTGCAATTTGTATACTTCAATTATATCATTGACTATTTTCTGAGTAATAGAATCTAATTCTCCTTTTAGCCCTTTTTCATATGATTCTTTTGGAATAACATATTTTTTATTTACAATTCCAGCTTGCGCTGCTTTAGGAACATCATTGACATTTTCAAATGACAAACCTGGTCCAAATCCATAACCAAATGCACTCATTCCCAAAATCATTCCTTGATTAATCAATTTCTTGAATGGTTCTTCAGTTGGTGCAAAACCTTTGTCTTTTAAAAATTTGTTCCAAAAACGAGAATATAATAAATGTCCGGTTGCATGTTCACTTCCGCCAATGTATAAATCTACGTTTTCCCAATATTTTAGTGCTTCTTGACTAGCAATTTCGTTTTCATTGTGTGCATCCATATAACGCATCCAATACCAAGAACTTCCTGCCCAACCTGGCATTGTGTTTAATTCTAAAGGAAAAATAGTTTCATTATCAATCAACTGATTACTTACAACTGAACACTGAACACTATCCCAAGCCCAAGTTGTTGCGTTTCCTAGTGGTGGTTGTCCGTCTTCGGTTGGTAAATATTTTTCTACTTCTGGTAAAATAATTGGTAAATATTTGGCATCAATCATTTGAGGTAATCCATTTACATAATACACCGGAAATGGTTCACCCCAATATCGTTGACGAGAAAAAACAGCATCGCGCAAACGATAATTTATTTTTCCTTTTCCTTGATTTATTTTTTCTAATTCCTCAATGACATTTTTGGTTCCAGTTTTATAATCAAATCCGTTTAGGAAATCAGAATTCACCAATTCAAAACCACTTTTTTCTGCAAAAGCAGCTTCTGAAATATCTTGATTGAAAATATTTATAATTTCAGGCATTCCGTTTTGACCTTTAAAAAAATTTGCAAAAGCATAATCTCTTTCATCTCCACAAGGAACAGCCATTACAGCTCCGGTTCCATATCCAGCCAAAACGTAATCGCCTATCCATACCGGAATTGGTTCTTTGGTAAATGGATGTTCAGCATAAGCACCAGTAAAAACTCCAGAAATAGTTTTTACATCTGCCATTCTTTCGCGTTCTGAACGTTTTGCTGTAGCTTCAACATAAGCATTAACAGTAGTTTTTTGTTTTGGAGTTGTAATTTGTGAAACTAGTTCATGTTCTGGTGCAAGTGTCATAAATGTAACTCCGAAAATCGTGTCTGGCCTGGTTGTGAAAACAGAAATTAATTCATCTGAATTTTTCAATTTAAAATCAACTGATGCTCCAACCGATTTTCCAATCCAATTTCGCTGTGATTCTTTTAAAGATTCTGTCCAATCAATAGTTTCTAAACCTTGCAATAAACGTTCAGCATAAGCAGAAATTCGCATGGACCATTGAGTCATTTTTTTACGAATAACTGCATGTCCGCCACGTTCTGAAACTCCGTTTACAATTTCGTCGTTTGCTAAAACTGTTCCTAATGCTGGACACCAATTTACTTCAGTTTCTGCCAAATAGGTTAATCTATATTGTAATAGTTTTTTTTGTTGTTCAACAGTTGAAAATGAATTCCAATCTTTAGCAGAAAATAAAGTAATATTATCATCGCAAACTGCATTTAAATTAGAATTTCCTTCTTTTTCAAAAATTGAAACTAATGTAGAAACAACTTCTGCTTTATCTGAATTTTTATTATACCAAGAATTAAATAATTGAATAAAAATCCATTGTGTATGTTTGTAATAATCAGGATTTGATGTTCGCACTTCTCTACTCCAATCAAATGAAAAACCAATTCTATCTAATTGTTCACGGTAACGTGCAATGTTTTCACGAGTTGTTTTTTCTGGATGTTGACCAGTTTGAATAGCATATTGTTCTGCAGGCAAACCAAAAGAATCATAACCTTGCGGATGCAAAACGTTAAAACCTTTATGACGTTTGTATCTTGCAACAATATCAGAAGCAATATAACCAAGCGGATGACCAACATGCAAACCAGCACCAGATGGATATGGAAACATATCCAAAACATAATATTTTGGTTTATCTGAATTATTATGTGCCTTGAAAGTTTGGTTTACAGCCCAAAATTTTTGCCATTTTTCTTCTATTTTTTCGTGAAAATATTTCATTCTTGTATTAATTATTATTTTAATGAAATAAATTTTTTACAAATTTAAATCAAATTTTATTTGAGATTATTAAAATCAATTCTATAAAATGTAAGAAATGACTTTGTTTATAATTTTGATTAATTCTGTCAAAGTTAATCGAAAGTTAATGTTAATGGTAATTGGTCGCAAATTTACGTTTAATGTACTAAAATCAAAACTTTAAACGTTATAAACTATGAATAAAGAAATTGTTTATTATTTTTACACCTTAAAACAGAATGTATGTCATCAAATTTTGATAAATTTCAGAAACGCAGAGTTATCACTTCTTATGTTTCAGTTGTATTGAGTGTTTTTTTAGTCTTATTCTTATTAGGAATGTTAGGACTTTTTATCATCAATTCGAAAAGATTATCTGAAAACTTTAAAGAAAATATTCCGATGACGGTTTTCTTTAAAAATGATGCTAACGATAGTGTTTTCAAACAATTTGATGCCGAATTGAAAGCTTCTAAATTTGCCAAAGATTATAAATTTGTTTCCAAAGAAGATGCAGCCAAAGAACATGAAAAAGTTTTTGGCGAAAATTTTATGGAATTTCTTGGCGCAAATCCTTTATATAATTCTTATGACATTCACTTAAAAGCTGATTATGTAACCAATCCTGGTTTTTCTACAGCAGAAAATCAATTACGTGCAAACCCAATGGTTGCTGATGTAGTTTATGACAAACAATTAATTACTTTAGTAAACGATAATATTAAAAAAGTTACAATGTGGGTTTTAATAATAAGTTTAGTATTTACAATTATTTCTTTTTTATTGATTAATAGTTCGCTTAGATTATCAATTTATGCCAACCGATTTATCATTAAAACTATGCAAATGGTTGGAGCAACTAAAGCATTTATTAGAAAACCATTCGTACAAAGAAGTATTATTTTAGGAATTGTTGGTTCGATTTTAGCAGTTTTAGTTTTGCTTGGGGTTTTATTTTATTTAAATACCAATTTTCCTGCCTTAGATGTTTTTAAAGATGTAGAATTAACAATTGCAGTTTTGGTTGGAGTTTTGGCTCTAGGGGTTTTAATAACTTGGATAAGTACACACTTTGCAACTCAACGATTCTTGAATTTAAGAACTGATGATTTGTATTAAAAAAAAAAAATATTAACAACAAATATGAACGAGATTTCTTCGTTCCTAGAAATGACATTATGAAAGCAAACGAAGATAAAAACGGATTCCTTTTTGAAGCAATCAATTACAAAATTTTATTAATTGGATTGGCAGTTATTGCACTTGGATTTATACTAATGAGTGGCGGAGGAAGCGAAAACCCTAATGTATTTAATGAAGCTGAATTGTTTAGTTTTAGAAGAATTAGAATTGCGCCAACTGTAGTTTTAATTGGATTTGGAATAACTATTTATTCGATTTTTAAAAATCCAAATAAATAATAAATGAATTATTTTCAGGCAATACTTATTGCAATTATTGAAGGATTAACCGAATATTTACCAGTTTCTTCAACAGCACACATGATTTTTGTG
>JAYTPS010000040.1:0-3283 GCA_043747155.1 Flavobacterium sp.
ACCTATAAAACTAAAAACAGCATCAAAAACGTTTTTGATGCTGTTTAATTTATCTATTTTTGTATAATAATCTGTATCGATTATTTAGGACTAGTCAAATTTTAAAACTTTATTTTCCTTTATTAGCTTCGGAAACATATTTTTCTAAAGCCATTGTCATTGATGGTGTGTCTGGTGTTGGTGCTAAAATATCAATTCTTAATCCATGCTCTAATGCTTCTTTTTGAGTTGTACTTCCAAAAACAGCAATCCTAGTTTCATTTTGTTTAAAATCTGGAAAATTCATAAACAATGATTTTATTCCAGTTGGACTAAAAAATGCAAGTACATCATAATAAACATCTGCTAAGTCAGACAAATCGCTTATTACTGTTTTGTAAAACACAGCTTGAGTCCAATTAATTTTTAAATTGTTTAAAGTTACTGGCGCATCTGCATTAAGTTGATCTGAAGCAGGCAATAAGAATTTTTCTTCTTTGTATTTTTTAAAAAGCGAAGTCATATCGGCAAAGTCCTTTTGACCAACATAAATTTTACGTTTTCTATAAACTACATATTTTTGTAAATAAAATGCAATTGCTTCCGATTGACAAAAATACCTTAAATCTTCAGGAACTTTATATCGCATTTCTTCGGCAACTCTAAAAAAATGATCAACAGCATTTCTACTAGTAAGAATAATTGCTGTAAAGTTATTTAAATCAATTTTTTGAGCTCGAATATCTTTAGCACTCACTCCTTCAACATGAATAAATGAGCGAAAATCAATTTTCAACTTATGTTTTTGTTGTAAGTCAAAATAAGGCGAATTCTCTACTTTTGGCTCTGGCTGTGACACCAATATCGTTCTTACTTTCAGGTTTGACATGTTTAAGCTCTAATTTTGTGAAATCAAATAATACATGAAATAGTAGGGTGCAATTTCAAGTGCGCAAAGATACAAAATAAAATAAAACAACTTACCAAATACTAAGTTTTGATAATTTTTCAATGAAATTATATAAGTTAGCACATTTATTATTAATAATATGCCAATAATTGATAATATCAGAGAATTTGTTGAGTAACTGCCATAAAACAAAATAACAGAAACTGGCAGTAACAATAATCCAATATAGGTTCTAAAGGTTACTTTTTGTAAATTAAACTGTTCAATAATCTCTTCTATGCCAAATGTGGTAGCTATAATTTTTTCTATCAAAAATTTAGAAAGTATAAAAACAGTTAATAATGTAAAAATTCTAACAAATAATATCCAATCTGTTTTTTCACCATATTGATAATGAGATAAAACCAGTTGGATGAAAAATGAAAAAGAAATTAAGTTTACTACAAATAAAAGAATATTAAATCCACTCATTAAATGGCTACTTTCTCTATAAATTTTAGTGTATTTATCAGAAACTAATAACCTTATAAAATCATAAAATCGGTTTTCAAATGACGATTTCGCAATAACGATTAGTAATAATGAAAACACAAACAGCACAGTTGCCCAATCTTTGGTTTCAATTATTCTTGGATGTAATTCTAGTGCTACCATTGTTGACAAAATTACTAAAATTTATTTGTTGATTAGTATTATAATTTTATTAAGATTATAGAGTTATAAAATGAGTATTTTTGCATAAACATTTACAGATAAATATGAATTGTGGTATTGTAATTATTCCAACTTATAACGAGATTGAAAATATTGAAAGCATAGTTAGAGCTGTTTTTTCTTTACACAAGCCATTTCATGTTCTTATTGTAGATGATAATTCGCCTGATAAAACAGCCAATAAAGTAATTGAGCTTCAAAAAGAATTTTCAAAATGTCTTTTTCTTGAACAACGAGAAAAAAAATCGGGTCTTGGTACTGCTTATGTTCATGGTTTTAAATGGGCTTTATCAAGAGATTATGAATTTATTTTTGAAATGGATGCCGATTTTTCTCACAACCCACACGATTTAGAAAAGCTGTATGATGCATGCCATTTTGGTGGTGCCGATTTGGCAATTGGCTCAAGATATGTTACAGGTGTAAACGTTGTAAACTGGCCATTAAGTAGAGTTTTGTTGTCTTATTTTGCTTCGGTTTATGTTAGATTAATTACCGGAATGAAAATTATGGATGCTACAGCAGGATTCATTTGTTACAACAGAAAGGTTTTAGAAAGTATTAATCTTGATAAAATAAAATTTATTGGATATGCCTTTCAAATAGAAATGAAATATAGAGCTTTTGCCAAAAAATTTAACATTCAAGAAGTTCCAGTAATATTTACAGATAGAACCAAAGGACAATCCAAAATGAGTGGTTCAATTATTAAAGAAGCAATTCTTGGAGTATTGACATTAAGAATAAAAAAGTTTTTTAACAGATTATAATAAAGTATGAATACGGTTTTAATAAAAAATGCAAGAATTGTAAATGAAGGTAAAATTTTTGATGGTGATGTTCTTATTGAAGGCGAGTTTATAACAGAAATCGCCCAAAGTATTAGCCACAAAAGTTCTGACTGCAAGGTAATTGATGCCGAAGGTAATTATTTAATTCCAGGTGCAATTGATGATCAAGTGCACTTTCGTGAACCAGGATTAACTCACAAAGCCGATATTGAAACCGAAAGTAAAGCTGCAATTGCTGGCGGAATAACTTCGTTTATAGAACAACCCAATACAGTTCCCAATGCAGTTACACAAGAATTGTTAGCGCAAAAATATCAAATTGCTGCTCAAACTTCGTATGCCAATTATTCATTCATGATGGGCGGAACTAATGATAATCTTGAAGAAATTTTAAAAACTAATTCAAAAAACGTTGCTGGAATAAAATTATTTCTTGGTTCTTCAACAGGAAATATGCTAGTAGATAATGAAGAAACCTTAGAAAAAATATTTTCCTCAACCAAAATGCTAATTGCAGTTCATTGCGAAGATGAAGCTACAATAAAAGCAAATTTAGAAAAGTATAAAACCGAACTTGGTGAGGAAATTTCGATAGCATCACATCATTTGATAAGAAGTGAAGAAGCTTGTTATTTATCGTCTTCTAAGGCAATTGAACTAGCAAAGAAAACTGGTGCAAGATTACATGTTTTTCATATTTCAACAGCCAAAGAATTAGAATTGTTTACCAATAAAATTCCTTTAGAAGAAAAAATGATTACTGCCGAGGTTTGTATTCATCATTTATGGTTTACCAATGAAGATTATGCCACCAAAGGAAATTTAATAAAATGGAATCCAGCCATAAAAACCGAAAACGATAAAAATGCACTTTGGAAAGCACTGTTAG
>JAYTPS010000041.1:0-4582 GCA_043747155.1 Flavobacterium sp.
TATTTACGGTTCACAATCTAAATGGAATGTTGTCATCAATGATAAAGTTGAGATACCACGATGTAGAAATAAATTGGGAAGATAATATTACAAAAAGTAAAGTAGTTAATGCGGAGATTTTCAGAGGTTTTGATTTACTAATGAAAGGAGATACACTTCAAGAATGGTTAAAAGTGAGTACAACAGCTTCTATAAAAGCAGGACAAATACCATTATTAAACCTAAACATTGGAAATTATGATGGGGATATTAATGCTTATTTAGATATGAATAGCAAAAATGTAACCAACACTCAAATTCTTATTGCAGGTTCAACAGGTTCCGGAAAATCAAACCTTTTAGCCGTTTTAATGAACGAAATGCGTTCCTTATCAGTTGAAAGTAATTATCCGGTAAATTTCCTTTTCTTCGATTACAAAGGAGAGTTTTCAGATATTGCTAATAATGATTGGCTACAGCATTTTGAAGTAAACCGTTCCGCTATTTTAGATCCAATGGTAGAACCTTTACCATTTACACCATTCAAAGATTTTGTAGGTAAAACACAAAACGAAATCAATTTATATTCAACAGAGTTGGCAAACGCATTATTAGCTATTGATAGTGCTAAAATCAGTGCCAATATGAGTAATAGATTATCAGAAGCTATAATCAATGCTTATAAAGACACGAAAGGAAAGTCAATCAATTTCACAACTATAATAGAAAACTACACCAATTTACAGCCACAAAACGAACGCGAAAGAATGGATAGTGTAAAATCGGTTTTAAGTCAATTAGAGCGTGCTAATCTATTTCTAAATGATGATAGAATTGATTTAATTGGAAATAGTTTTATAGTAAAAATGGATAAATTTCCAAAAGAAGGTCCAATCGGAAAAGCAATAGTTTATTTCATAGTATCAAAACTAAATTCAATCTATGAAAATCTTCCAGTTCAAGCCAATGACAAAGAAAAAGTAGAATTAAGACACTTTACAATTATTGACGAAGCCCATTATATGTTAGGATTTGACAACAAACCACTTCGTGATTTGATTGCAGTTGGTCGTAACAAAGGAATGAGTATCATTCTGGCAACTCAAAATATGGATGCCTACAAAAGCAAACATTTTGATTTCTATGCTAATGCACAATATCCATTAATAATGAAGCAGCAATCTATTAACGATGCAGTGCTAAAAGATATGTACGGAGTATCAGGAAGCGATTTAGTAGAAATAAAACAAGCCATTGCTGGCCTTCAAAAAGGAGAATTAATTATCAAAAACAACGAAGCAATTATACTGGGTTTTGGTAAGAAGTTTAAGAAAATTAAAGTGAGGCATTTGATATAATTATTATTTTATGTGTTGGTGCAAAAGCACAAAATAGGTTTGATTTAAAAAAAACATTAAATAATATTCAAAAAAAGAAAACTGCTTTATGGAATATTGGCACATACAAATGCATTTGCCGCAAGGTAGAGACGGGACTATTATTAATTCATTAGAAATGCTAAAAGAACCCCAACCTATTATTGGAACAGGTGAATGGGATGATTTTCAATGTAGAAATTTTAAAAATGGAAATGGGCACGGTTTAAGCTTCAATGATATAATTCTTGTTAGAATAGGAAAGAGACCAGTAGCACTTTGCAAGGTAATAGATCATAAATCTTTTACAGACAACACTCTAACAACAAAATATTTAAATAGACATTTTCGTAAAGTAGAAATTTTAGATTTCTTTACTAATGATGAAGATGATTTTCCACAAGCACAAGGCACATTACAGCATTTAACAAATGAAGACAGCACTTCATATGAATATATTGATGCTAGATATAACAATTATCTAAAGAAATTTCAAATGAAACAAATTACAGAGATTTTAACCAAAAAAAAGCAAATCATTTTACAAGGCCCTCCAGGAACAGGTAAAACATATTCGGCAAAGGATATGGCTGAACTATTGATTTATAATGAAATTTCATCCGATAAAAAGGTACAGAAAAAAAAGTTAGAAGAAACAGACCAATTCAAATTGATACAGTTTCATCCAGCTTATTCATATGAGGATTTCGTAAGAGGAATAACAGCAAAGAGTACTGATAATAAAATCGAGTACATTACCGAAAATAAAGTTTTGGCAAAGTTTGCAAAACTTGCTGCTGAAAACTGGAAATTGTCATCAAGTGATACAATTAAGTTTGTAGCGATAGAAAATTGGGTACAATCTACAATTGATGATTTTAAGGAATATCTTTTAACGTACTTAGATGAGAATGATGAAAAATTAATGATTACACCAAAAGTATATATAAGTAGAATTACAGATAATAGCATACGTTATAATTCAGATGCTTGGGAAGTTGATGGTGGTGTTCCTGTTTCAGATTTATTAAAAATGTATTTAGCAGGTATTACGCAAAGAAGAGAAGTCAAAGACCTTACAACATTGACCAAAACGGCAAAGAGTTTAGCAACCTATTGGTATAAAATTTTAGAATTATTTAAAAAATATATAGACGATAATAAACTAAAATACGATGAAGTTGTTGCGCTTTCGGAAGAAAAAAAATACATCCTTATAATTGATGAAATTAATAGAGCTAATTTACCTGCTGTTTTAGGAGAATTGATTTATGCTTTAGAATATCGTGGGGAAAAAGTAGAAAGTATGTATGATATTGATGAAGATAATTCATTAGTAATTCCGCCAAATTTGTTAATTATAGGAACGATGAATACTTCAGATAGAAGCGTTGGTCATATTGATTACGCAATTAGAAGACGATTTGCTTTTGTAGATGTGTTGCCTAAGATATTAGATAATGGGAATTTTGAAACTGATTATTTTAAAAAAGTCTCCGAATTATTTATTACAAACTTTGATGAATATGTTGAAAATAAAGAAATAATACTTGTGAAATCTCAGTATTTGTCAGAAGAATTTCGACCAGAGGATGTTTGGTTAGGTCATAGTTACTTTATTACAAACGATATTGATTTTACTACTCGACTTAAATATGAAATAAAGCCAATTTTAAAAGAGTATATCAAAGATGGAATACTAAAACAAACAGCTGAAATCTTCATAAACAACTTATAGTTATGATAATTGTAGGGGAACAATATGGTTATAAAAAACCGAGAACTTTGGACAAAGATATTTCAAAGCATCATCCCATATTAAATGAACAATCTTATATAAAAGAATTTAAGCAAAAGAAAGATAAGACAATATGTTTTCAAATTGATTACAACAAAACAGCAAAAGATTATGAATTTCAAACATCATATTTTGTTGGAGTTGATTGGATTGTAGAAAATGAATTATCAATATATATTGAACCAAAAGTAAACAAAAACAATATTGAAGTAAGTTATCTTGAAATGCTACTTGAGGCTTTAAAGGAAACGGAAAATCTTAATCATTTAGATCATCTTTGTGAAATTTATTTTGATAAACCTACAATTACAATAGACCAAAAACAAGATTTATTATCTCCATTATTGGTAGTTCAATACCTTCATTTACTTAGAAGAATAGTTCAAAAAGGATTAAAGAAAACGTATTATCCTGTTGTTAAAAATCTTAATGCTAAAGTTAAAGGTAAAATTCTAGTAAATGCTACTATCAAGAACAATCATACAAAAAGCAAAATGCTTTACAGTTATTGTAAATATGATGAATTTGGTCTGAATTCAGTAGAAAATAAAGTTTTAAAGAAAGCATTATTATTTTCTCAAAAAGCAATTCAAAATTTTAGAAGTGTTGACACTTCAGCTTTAAATAGTTTGTTTAATTATATTCAACCAGCTTTCATTCAGGTAGATAATGAAGTTCAAGTAGAAGAATTAAAAACTATAAAACCAAATCCATTATACAAAGAATACGAACAAGCATTGAAATTAGCAAAACTGATACTCAAAAGATATAGCTATACAATTTCAGAAATCAATCCAACTAAAATTCAAACTCCTCCATTTTGGATTGATATGAGTAAACTATTTGAATTATATGTATTTGCAAAACTAAAGCAGCGTTTTCCTGAAAAAAATGAGGTGATTTATCATAAAAACATTAATTACTTAGAGTTAGATTTTTTAATTAATTCTAAAAGAGAAAATATTTTTATGGTTGTTGATGCTAAGTATAAACCACAATATGCTGATAGAAAAATACACAAAGAAGATCTTAGGCAAGTGGCAGGATATGCTCGACTTAAAGAAGTATATGTTATTTTAAAAGTAGATTATAATAAAAATATTGATTGTTTAATTATTTATCCAAATTTAGATGGAGGGAATTTAAATTATTTAGAAGTTGATTTAAAAGCAAATCCACTTAAAAAATATGTTGGTATGTATAAGTTAGATTTAAATTTACCTTTTTCGAATAAAGAAGTTACGATATAAGCTATAATAATTGGTAGTATCCCATAATGAATAGTTTTCTTTAACCCATTATCTCATTCAGCTGCACAAAATCCTCGTTTAGTCCAAGTATTCCTAAACTCACATCTTTGTTTGCTTCATTTCGCTAATTTTATTTCCAAAAGCGAGAACAATCTTTTTCGTTCGGTGGTAAAAAGAAC
>JAYTPS010000042.1:0-3835 GCA_043747155.1 Flavobacterium sp.
GCAATAAATGCAGGAAAAGAAATTGATAAAGTTTTTGTACAAAGCGACACACAAGGCGATTTGATGCAAGAATTAATGAAAGCTATGAAAAAAAATAGCATAAATTTCTCTTATGTTCCTGTTGAAAAACTAAACCGTTTAACGCCAAGTAACCATCAAGGCGCGGTGGCAACAATTGCGCCAATTACGTTTGTAAAACTAGAAACTTTGGTAGATAATGTTATAGAAAGCGGCAAAGTTCCGTTGTTTTTAATATTGGATCAACTTAGCGATGCAAGAAATTTTGGTGCCATAATTAGAACTGCCGAATGTACTGGTGTTGACGGAATAATAGTTCAAAAAACAGGATCGGCACCAGTAAATGGTGATACTGTTAAAACTTCATCTGGTGCTGTATTTAATGTGCCAATTTGCAAAGTTGATCATATAAAAGATGCAATATTTTACCTTCAAGGAAGTGGGGTAAAAACCGTTGCAGCAAGTGAAAAAACAGAAAATAAAATTTATGACATTATGCTGAACCAACCTATAGCAATAATTATGGGAAGTGAAGACAGAGGAATAAACCCATCAGTTTTAAAAATTGTTGACGAAACTGCCAAGTTACCTATGTTTGGAACAATCGGTTCTTTGAATGTTTCTGTAGCTTGTGGTGCTTTTTTGTATGAAGCGGTTAGGCAAAGAAGCTAAAAAACATAATAAATATTAATATAAATTGAATGACTTGTTTATTTAACAGCAATACAATATCCTACTTTCATTTACTAAAAAAGTTTATATAAAGTAATCAAGTCTAAACGTCAAACTATTTTTGATTACTTTTTTTATCATTAATATTCTCTTTGAAATCATAAATATACCTTATCTGTTCAGATAAAACTTCTTTTTTTTCTATTTCTATTTCCTCAGGTTCTGGTGTATTGACAAAATTACCATTCTCGTCAAAATGCTTCATAAAAGCATCTTCATCTGGATTAAAATTGGGTTTTTCCCATTCATATTGAATCTCTTCTATATAATAGGGTGTTTTTAATTTTATGGCAAAAACAAATCCTGTTATTAATCCTGCCAAGTGTCCTTCCCAAGAAATTTTATGATCTACATCGGGAAAAACATACCAAATCATTCCGCCATATAAAATTACAACAACAAGCGACAAAGCCATTAATCTATAATATTGCGTCATCATTCCTTTAAAAAAAATGAAAGAGACTAGAACATATATCAATCCGCTTGCACCAATATGATAGGATTCACGACCAATAATCCAAGTAATAATTCCAGAAAGTAGAATTCCATATACCAAAACTTTTAAAGAAACTTCTCTATAAAAATATATTAAAGCAGTTGTTAATATAAAAAGAGGCAACGAATTATTGGCAATATGGTTTAAATCACCATGTAAAAACGGACTAAAAAACACTCCTTGCAACCCAAAAAAAGAACGAGGAAAAATTCCATGAATATTTAAATCTAGGTTAAAAGAATTATCGAAATAAAAAACAAACCAAATAGCAACCAAAAAAAAAGTTGGAATAATCCAAGTTGATGGAGAGAATTTAAAATGATTGTGGTCGTACATTAATATTAATGTTAGTTTTAAAATATTAGATTTATCAAAAATACAACCAATTCTATTTTAATGCTATTTTGTCATATAAAGTTAATTTGGTTATTTGTTGATTTGTTGATTTGAAAACTTAAAATGTATTAAATTTGAGGATTCAATTTTTTTTAAACTACCAATTCCAAAAATATAATGGAAGCACCATTAGCAGAACGTATTCGTCCTCAAAAACTAGAAGATTATATTAGTCAATTGCATTTAATTGGTCCAAATGGCTCTTTGACACAACAAATTGCTCGTGGTTTAATTCCGTCAATGATTTTTTGGGGTTCACCTGGAACAGGAAAAACAACTTTAGCACAAATTATTGCTAAACAAAGTAATCGTCCTTTTTATGAACTAAGTGCTATAAACTCTGGCGTAAAAGATATTCGCGATGTTATAGAAAAAGCAAAACAAAGCGGTGGATTATTTACAGCTAAAAATCCAATATTATTTATTGATGAGATTCATCGTTTTAGCAAATCGCAACAAGATTCATTATTAGCAGCTGTCGAAAAAGGTTGGATAACTCTTATTGGAGCAACAACAGAAAACCCAAGTTTTGAAGTAATTCCTGCATTATTGTCACGTTGTCAGGTATATGTTTTAAATCCGTTTTCTAAAGAAGATTTATTATCACTTTTAGAAAGAGCCATCAAAGAAGATAGTTTTATTTCATCCAAAAAAATTAAAATCAAAGAATCAGAAGCGTTATTGCGACTTTCTGGTGGCGATGGACGCAAACTATTAAATATTTTTGAACTTGTCGTAAACGCAAGTTCTGAAAGCCAAATTTTGATTACAAATAATAAAGTTTTGAATTTAGTACAGCAAAATACTATTCTTTATGATAAAACTGGCGAACAACATTATGATATTGTTTCGGCCTTTATAAAATCTATTCGTGGAAGTGATCCTAACGGAGCAGTTTATTGGTTGGCAAGAATGATTGAAGGTGGCGAAGATGTAAAATTTATTGCTCGAAGAATGTTAATCCTTTCAAGTGAAGATATTGGAAATGCTAATCCAACAGCATTTATCATGGCAAACAATACTTTTCAAGCTGTTGCAACCATTGGTTATCCCGAAAGCAGGATCATCTTGAGTCAATGTGCAGTTTACTTAGCAACTTCTCCAAAAAGTAATGCTAGTTATATGGCAATTGGAGATGCACAAACTTTAGTAAAACAAACTGGTGATTTGCCAGTTCCAATTCATTTAAGAAATGCTCCAACTAAACTAATGAAAGAATTGGGTTATGGCGATGAGTATGAATATTCACATAATTATATCAATAATTTTAGCGAACAAGAATATTTGCCAGATGCAATTGCTAACACTGTTTTTTATAATCCAGGAAATAATTCTCGCGAAAACTCAACAAGAGAGTTTTTAAAAAATCGTTGGAAAGATAAGTACAATTATTAGTGTTTAGTTTTTTATTTGGCAGTTTAAAACTTCACATCCACTTTTTCAGAAACCAATTTTTCGTTTTGATAATATTCAAAATACCATTCATTGTTTCTTGAAAAGAAAACTCCTTGAATTGTGGCTTTTGAGGCGATATAAAAATCTTTTGTTGAAGTTTTTAAAATTTTATAAATCACTTTTGGTTCTAAATCTATAATTTGAAAACCATTTGTGATAGGTTGTACAAATAAGGTTAAATTATCAACTTTAGAAGTATAAATCTGAACATCTTGGGTAGTTACAACAACTTTTTCTACATTTATTTTAACTGGAGCTGGCTCGCCAATCATTCCAAGACTTTTTTGAGAAGTTGTATTTATATCATACTTATGATTTAAACTTTCAAAGGATTTAAATGCTTCTCTAAGTGCCTGATTGTAGGCAACATTATAATCTTTGTCACGACTTTGTCCTTCTTGAGAAACATATAAAATATTGTTTTTACAGTCTTTTAAAACAACTTTTATTTTCGTCATCATCATGGTATTACTCTCATGCAAATCAACATATACTTTATTACAGTTCTCATTTGCAAATTCATCTGGAAGAATATCTGAATCTAAATAGCTTTCAAAACCATATTTTTCCATAAACATTTTTGTCAATGTATTCAATCTGTATTGGTCATTTTCTTTTAGTATTGAAAATTTTAAAGGAACTTTGGCGTATTTATATTGATTTAAATTTTGAGCAAATAAACTACTTGAAGCCAATAAAAATAAAATGATAAATTTTTTCATTATAAATATTTTTTTA
>JAYTPS010000043.1:0-3675 GCA_043747155.1 Flavobacterium sp.
GCAATAAATCCCCAGAAGAAGAACACCGTAATTAGCGTGTATAATGCTGGATAATTAGTCTTAATTTGTTCTGAACTCATAATCTGATTGGTTAAAATAGTTAGGTTTAAAATTCTTAAATTGACATTAAATTGATTTAAAAATAAACAATTCTTAATTTATAGGTTTATTTTTTTGCATAAATATACATTTATATAGAAATAACTTGTGTAATTACGGAAATAGTTATCAACGAAAACGTTTTCTTAAATAAAATAAGGTCAAAAAAAAATCTCGAATTGAATCGAGATTTTTTTTTATTTTCCATCAACATAATTTTGCAAATATTTAAAACGATCTGTCAATTTTCCGTTTTCAGTCATTTTTGCACGTTGTAAAATTCCATCTTTGTCATCATTAAAAAAAGCAGGAATTACATGTTCCATAAACATTTCACCAAATCCTTCGCTAGCATCTTTGGGCAGTTCGCAAGGTAAATTATCAACAGACATTACCATTATTGAACCTGGATGAGTGTAAGGAACTTCTTTATTAGTACTTGGCAAATATCCAAAAAATGGTTCAGCAATAGTTGATGCTTTTATCGTGCAAGCAATTGGACCATCTACATCGCAGGAAATATCGGCAACAACTTGAATTTTATTTTTTGGAGAATTCAACATTTCACGAGTTAAAATATCTGGAGAACCATTAGCATGAAAATGTCCTGCAAAATAAATATCGGCAACTTTTGTAAATCGTTCAAAATTAGAAATATAATCTTTTGGGTTTTTATAAAAATCTTTATTATCTAATACTTTATGGTCTAATCTTTTATTATAGTCCAAAACATCTATCTGAGTATAAACGGCTTGCGAATAATTTTTGTTTAAAAAATCATCAACAGAAACCTCTTTAACTTTCATTCCGTCAAGAATTTCTTTTGCTCCCATTCCTACTTTTCCGTGACCTGTTAAAACAATTTTAATATTTGGAAGCGTTTGCCTTTTTAATCTAACAATTAAATCATCTTTGCTTTTAAGGGTTTCAGCTTTGGGCAAATTATACAAATCATATTTAATACCAAAACCACGAAATCCATTGTAAGCACCAACAATTCCAGCATATCGTCCAAAACCAATTAATCGTTTATTGTTTTTATCAACTATTGTTTCATGATCATAAAGCTCGATGTTCTTATTTAATACTGCAATTAATAATTTTCTATTATAAGGTTGCATTTTAATTGTATGCGAAAAGAAAAAATATTTTTTATTAGGAATTAATGCTTCAACTGGAATTTCTTTAACTCCAAAAAGTACATCACAATCTTTCATGTCATTTGCAACTTCAATACCCAAGTCGCTATACTGATTATCCGTAAAAACTCTAATATCTGAACTTTCAACTATAATTTCAGCTTCTTGATGCTCCGTTTTTAGTCTAACTAATTCCTCTGGAGTAAAAACTACTCTTCTGTCTACAGGTATTTTTCTTTCTTTAATAATTCCGAACTTCATTTTGCATCTTTTTAAGATTCCAAAAGTAGTTGTAACGAAAACGTTTTCAAAACTTTTTATTAAAATTAAGAGTAATTAAAATAAATGAATTTAATCAAATTGAAAAATTGTTGATAATTTTATAATTATTATAACAGTTAATAAAAATTGATTGCCTTTTAGTTTCCTATATTTGTTTTCCTTGATAAAACCCAAAATGAATAACAACAGAATACGCTTAACAATAGTTATAATAACATTATTTACATTAATAAGTTGTAATAAGTCTGGAAAATTAAAAAATCCGTTTAATAAAAAAAATAGTACATTAGAGTATGCAATGATTCCTTTAGAAGATTCATTACCAAGGATTTCACAATCGTATAAAAATACAAAAAAACGTGAAATAGAAATTTTTTTTACAAATAATTTTGCTGATGATTTTGAAAACATGAGTTTTTTAGTATCAAAAAATGGTCAAATTATATATGAAAAATATGATGGCTTTGCAGATAAAGAAAATAATGTTTTAAACTCACCAGAAACGCCATTACACATTGCATCTGTTACTAAAGTGCTAACTGCTGCTGCAATTTTTAAATTAATTGAAGTAAAAAAAATTACCTTAGATCAAAGACTCACAACACTATTTGATGGTTTTCCATATCCTGATGTTACCATACGAACATTATTAAATCATAGAAGTGGATTAAAAAAATACAACTATTTTTGTGATGATAAAGCCAACTGGAATAGAGATAAAATATTGACTAACAAAGATATTTTAAACATATTAATTACCAAAAAAATTCCGTTAGACCATAAAACTGATACCCATTTTACCTATAACAATACTAATTATGTATTGCTAGCATTAGTGATTGAAAAAGTTACAAAAATGAAGTACAGTAAGGCAATGAAAAAAATTATTTTCGAACCATTGGATATGAAAAACACATTCGTATTTGACGAAAAAACGCCACTTTCCAAAGGAACTCCATCCTACAAATATGATTATTCTAAATATCCTTTTGATTTTCTTGATGCTGTTTATGGAGATAAAAACATATATTCAACACCAAGAGATTTATTAAAATTTGATTTGGCTAGAAATGCATCAAGTTTTCTTAAAAAAGAACTTGTAGATCAAGTATACAAAGGATACAGTTATGAAAAAAAAGGAATAAAAAATTACGGTTTAGGAATTCGAATGAGAGAATGGCCAACAGGTCAAATTTTATATTATCATAACGGTTGGTGGCACGGAAACACAGCATGTTATTTAAATTTAAAGAAAGAAAACGCAGTTGTTATAGCGCTTTCAAACAAGTTTACAAGAAAAACATTTCAAATGAAACGACTTTCGGTTTTGTTTGGCGATTATCCATTTACATTGAATGATACCGTTGCCAAAGAAGAATAATTGGCAGCAAGAAATTCTAGTAAACAATAAGATTTTTTAATCAAAATAATGTACTTTTGACAATTAAAAATCACTGAACTTCAACAACTATCAAAAACGTGAAGTAAATCTTTTTAAAAAATGCAGTTTAAACATCCAGAAATTCTTTATTTTCTTTTTCTATTGTTAATCCCAATTCTGGTGCATCTTTTTCAGTTAAGAAAATTTAAAACCGAATATTTTACCAATGTAAAATTTTTAAAAGAACTTTCAATTCAAACCAGAAAGAGTTCAAAATTAAAAAAATATTTACTTTTAAGTTGCAGACTACTATTATTGGCTTTTTTAATTTTAGCATTTGCACAACCCTTTTTTAAAGCCAAAGACAGTAAAAATGCAACCAACGAATTGTATATTGTGCTTGACAACTCTTTTAGCATGCAAGCTAAAGGCAAAAAAGGAGAATTACTTAAAAGAGCTGTTCAGGATTTACTAGAACATACTCCAGAAAATGTGAATTTTTCATTAATTACATCTTCGGATAATTATTGGAATACCGACATTAAAGCTATTCAAAAAGAATTACAAAACTTAAAATATAGTGCATCGCCATTCGAATTAGACAATCTTTTAGCAAAAATAAAAGCACATAAATCAGCTTTTAATAAAGATATAGTTGTTATTACTGATGCTGTTGAATTGCAACCAAACCAAGTAAAAAGTAGTAAAGAAGATGAAAATTTATATTTCATAATTCCAAAAGCAGAAAAAACAGATAATATTGCTGTTGATAGT
>JAYTPS010000044.1:0-4623 GCA_043747155.1 Flavobacterium sp.
CCAGAAGTATATCAATTAGTAGAGTAAATAAATTTAGTTTTCAAGTAAATATTTAAACTGATAAAAATTATAAACTTTTTTCAAAAATGATTAACATAATTCTTTTCGGAAAACCGGGCGCTGGCAAAGGCACGCAAGCAGATTTTTTAAAAACAAAATATAACTTGATACATTTGTCAACTGGTGATATTTTTAGATTTAATATTAAAAATGAAACTGAATTAGGCAAACTAGCAAAAAACTATATGGATAATGGCGAGTTGGTTCCAGATCAAGTAACTATAAAAATGTTAAACGCTGAAGTGGACAAAAATCCAAATGTAGCAGGATTTTTATTTGATGGTTTTCCAAGAACATTAGCTCAGGCAGAAGCTTTGGATTCTTTTTTAGAATCTAAAAACCAAGGTATTACAGCAACAGTAGCTCTTGAAGCTAACGATAATATCTTGGTAGCACGTCTTTTAGAAAGAGGAAAAACATCTGGAAGACCAGATGATCAAGACGAAGAAAAAATTAGAAACCGATACGATGAATACAATCAGAAAACTGCACCATTAATGAATTATTATGTTAAGCAAGGTAAATTTCATTCGGTAAATGGTATTGGAACAATTTTAGAAGTAAACGATAGATTAAATAAAATTTTCGATAAATTGTAAATGTTAAATTTGACTCGAATATATATTTCGAGCATTCAATTTTTTTTTGGATATTTGCATACATAGAAGGAGCGATTTCCGATAAGATGGATTTATGCTCTTTTTTTGTAATTATAAACTATGGAAATTTTAATAATTCTTTTTTTAATAATCTTAAATGGTGTTTTTTCAATGTCGGAAATCGCATTGATTTCTGCTAGAAAGAGCCGATTAGAAACTGCTGCCAAAAAAGGACAGAAAAACGCTAAGGTTGCACTAGACTTGGTTAATTCTCCCAACAAATTATTGTCAACTGTTCAAATTGGAATTACTTTAATTAGCATATTAACAGGTATTTATTCTGGAGATAAAATCACTTCTAATGTTCAATTATTTATAGAAAGTTTTGATGCTTTAAAATCTTATGCGCACTCAATTGCAGTTGGAATTGTGGTAGTAGTTTTAACTTTTTTCTCATTAGTTCTTGGCGAATTATTACCTAAAAGAATTGGATTAAATTATCCTGAAACTATTGCCAAATCAATGGCAATTCCAATGAAAATCATCTCGCAAGTTACAGCACCATTCATTTGGTTGCTTACAACTTCTACCGATTTTTTATTGAAAATATTAAATATAAAACCAACTGCTGACGGTAAAGTAACCGAAGATGAAATAAAAGCTATCATTAAAGAAGGAACCGAAGTTGGAGAAGTTCAAGAAATAGAACAAGACATTGTAGAACGAGTTTTTCATATTGGAGATAGAAAAGTAAATTCATTAATGACCCACAGAAATTCAATTGTATTTTTGTCTTATGAAGAAACTATTCAAGAAATTAAACACAAAGTTTTAGAAGAATTACATTCTTTTTATCCTGTATGTGGTGATAATTTAGACGATGTTGAAGGTATAGTTTTATTGAAAGATTTGTTTGCTAGTTTTGAAAAAGGCAATTTCGATTTAAAGAATATAACAAAAGATCCAGTTTATTTTATAGAACACACTTCGGCATATAAAGCTTTAGAAAATTTTAAAAAATCAAAAGTCCATTATGCTTTAGTCACTGATGAACATGGGGTTTTTCAAGGAATAATAACTTTGAATGATATTCTTGAAGCTTTGGTTGGTGATGCCGCTGATTTTTATGAAGATGAATTTAAAATTGTTGCTCGTGAGGATGGAAGTTGGTTGGTAGATGGTCATTATTCACTTCATGATTTTTTAACCTATTTTGATATGGATGAACTAATTGGAGATTATGAAGTAACAACTGTAAGTGGATTAATTGTAACAGAATTAGGTGTAATTCCAAAACAAGGACAAAAATTAATTTGGAATAAACTTGAATTTGAAGTATTAGATATGGATGGAGTTAAAATTGACAAGATTTTAATCACAACTTTAAAAGATAAATAATAGAGTATTCAATGTTCAGTATTCAGTGTTTAGTTTGTTCTGATTACTTTATGGTGTTCATTGAGAATAATAATAGTATGAAGTTAATGTGTTAGTTTTTTTAGACAATCTAAAATACTAATCACTTAATACTTAATACTGAACACAAATAAAATGACAGAAGGAAATTTTGTAGACTACGTTAAAATATACATAACATCTGGTAAAGGCGGAAAAGGTTCAACGCATTTGCATAGAGAGAAATTTATAGAAAAAGGTGGTCCAGATGGAGGAGATGGTGGTCGTGGAGGACATGTTTACATAAAAGGCAATAAAAATCTTTGGACATTATTTCATTTAAAATTTGTAAAACACATGCGTGCTGGTCATGGTGGTGATGGCGGAAGTTCGCGAAGTACAGGACATGATGGTGAAGATAAATATGTAGAAGTACCGCTAGGAACAGTTGTAAAAGATATTGAATCAGGAGAAATCCTATTTGAGATTACTGAACATGGCGAACAAAGAATTATTGCTCAAGGTGGAAAAGGTGGATTAGGTAACTGGAATTTTAGAAGTTCTACTAACCAAACTCCAAGATATTCCCAACCAGGAATGCCAACTACTGAATTAGATGTTATTCTTGAGCTTAAAGTATTAGCTGATGTAGGTTTAGTAGGTTTTCCAAATGCTGGAAAATCTACATTATTATCAGTATTAACATCTGCAAAACCAAAAATTGCTGATTATGCTTTTACAACATTAAAACCCAATTTAGGAATTGTGGCATATCGTGAATTTCAATCATTTGTAATTGCAGATATACCAGGGATTATTGAAGGTGCAGCCGAAGGAAAAGGATTAGGTCATTATTTTCTTAGACATATTGAAAGAAATTCTACCTTATTATTTTTAGTTCCAGCTGATGCAAAAGACATTAAGAAAGAGTATGAAATTTTATTAGATGAATTACGTCGTTATAATCCAGAAATGCTTGATAAAGATAGATTGTTAGTGATTTCTAAATGTGATATGCTAGACGACGAATTAAAATCTGAACTAAATACACAACTTAAAAAAGAAATAAAAGGAACGCCATATTTGTTTATTTCGTCTGTTGCCCAACAAGGATTAACAGAGTTAAAAGATAAACTTTGGGAAATGCTTAATGTCGATGATGATAAGCCAGAAAACAGTCATGGGATATAGTTAAAAAAAAATAAACATAGTAACTTTGACATGTTACAATCATTAATAATATAAAAACATGAAACTAAAATTACTATTTGCATTTTTAATTTTTCAAATTAATTATGCTCAACAAAGAACTTGCAATATGTCTGAGAAGATGTTACAAGTTAATTCTGATTCAAAATTGGTGAAAATGCATGCTGAACAAAAACTTAAATTTTTAAAAGAATTAACAAAAATTGATTCTCAAACTTATAAAAATGTTAGTTCAACTTTAAGTCCAAATGTTTTAATTAGAATTCCTGTAGCAGTTCATTATCCACAAGGAAATAATGCAGATAGAGCATGTTTAGTATCTTTAGCTCAAAGTCAAATTACAGTTTTGAACAACGATTTCAACGCAACTAATTCTGATATTTCAAATTGGCCAACTGCAAGTTCTTTTTATCCTGGAGTTACAACAGGTAACTTTGATGTTCAATTTGTTTTAGCAACATTAAATCATCCTACTGGAACAGATCCAAATTTGGTAAATGGACAACCTGCAGTTACAATTGGATATAATTATGGTGGTGGAAATGATAGTGATCCTGTTTGGGATGGTTATTTAAATTTTTTAGTTAAAGATATTGGTTCAGGTTTATTAGGATATTCTCCACTTGGTGGATTGCCTGTTAATGGTGACGCAGTAGTAATGAATACTTTTTGTTTTGGAGCTGGAAGTGGATGTTCTGGTTTTACTCCATCTGCACCTTTTCATTTAGGAAGAACTGTAACTCATGAGTTAGGTCACTTTTTTAATTTAGACCATACTTTTGCTTCAAGTAGTTGTTTTCCTGCTACTGCAAATTGTGCTACAGAAGGAGATTTAATATGTGATACTCCAAGACTTGTTGATGAATCATATAACTGTCCAGCTGCAGGAAGTGTAAATGCTTGTAATTCATTAAAATCTTTAACTATGAATTTTATGGATTATGTAGATGATCCTTGTATGTATATGTTTACAAACGGTCAAAAGCAAAGAGGAGTTGCTTATATTAATTCCATAAATAGTCAGTTTAACACAAATGTTTTAGCAATAAACGAAATTTCTAAAAAAAGTTTTTCTGTATATCCAAATCCTAACTTTGGAAATTTCACTATTCAGTTTGATGAAGTTATAACAAAATATGAAATAGAAGTAGCAGATATTGCTGGAAGAGTTGTTTATAAAAATGTTTTTGAAAATAATTATTCTTTTAGTCAAACTATAGTATTAGAAAATAGTTCTAAAGGAATTTATTTGGTTACAATTAAAAATGATCATAATATTTTTTATAACAAAATTATTATTGAATAAAAAATTTTATTAAAATCAAAAAAGGGTTTCATAAAATTAATATGAAACCCTTTT
>JAYTPS010000045.1:0-2141 GCA_043747155.1 Flavobacterium sp.
ATTAAAAATTTAACCGAAGGATATAATTTTTCGTTCCAACCAAAACCTATTTGGAATTATGCAGCTCAAGCACAAATTATGCTGCATTGGGATTTAAAAAGCAGCATGACTTATTTTATTTTGCCAGCTGGTGGTGTTTGGGAAATTTATAAAATAACCAAACCAATTCAACAATTTGATATTTCGTTGAATAAAGATTTTATAAATAAAAAACTAAAACTTGGAGTTCATTTATTTGATGTTTTCAATCAAAACGAGATAAATGCATTAGTTTCATCAACAAATCTAGAAACTAAGTTCTTTGAAAAAAACGATTCAAGAAATTTTAGAATTTCGTTGACTTATAATTTTGGAAACTTGAAACTTGAAAAAGACAATACCGATATTGAAATTGAAAAAGCAAAATCTGGTGGTGGATTGGTGAAGTAACTTCATTTTTAAAAATAAAATAAATCCCGAGTTAATCGGGATTTATTGTTTTTATTTAAGATGCAATTTCCAATCGTTTCAATAAATTTTTATTTAAAGTATCTTGCGTGTATGCTCTATCAATATGAAGTTCTTTTTCGCTTGAACTTGGTAAATCATACATGGCATCGGTTAAAATAGCTTCGCATAAAGAACGTAAACCTCTTGCTCCAAGTTTATATTCTAAAGCTTTGTCAACAATATAATCTAAAGCTTCGTTATCGATGGTAAATTTCACTTCATCCATTTCGAAAAGCTTTTTGTATTGTTTTATTAACGCATTTTTTGGTTCGGTTAAAATAGAACGTAGGGTTTCTCTATCTAAAGGATCCATATGTGTCAAAACTGGTAAACGACCAATAATTTCTGGAATCAATCCAAAATCCTTGATGTCTTTTGGAATTATGTATTGCAATAAATTTTCCTTATCGATATTATCGGTGTTTTTTGATGTTGTATATCCAACAGCTTGACGATTTAAACGTTTTGAAATAATTCGTTCAATTCCGTCAAAAGCACCACCAGCAATAAACAAAATGTTTTGAGTATTGACCTCAACAAATTTTTGGTCTGGATGTTTTCTTCCTCCTTTTGGTGGAACATTAACAACTGTTCCTTCTAATAATTTTAATAATGCTTGTTGCACACCTTCGCCAGAAACGTCACGTGTAATTGATGGATTATCACTTTTTCGAGCAATTTTATCAATTTCATCAATAAAAACTATTCCTCTTTCAGCTTTAGTAACATCGTAATCGGCAGCTTGAAGCAATCTTGTTAAAATACTTTCTACATCTTCTCCAACATATCCAGCTTCGGTTAAAACAGTTGCGTCAACAATTGCAAGTGGAACATCTAACATTTTAGCAATAGTTTTTGCTACCAAAGTTTTTCCAGTTCCAGTTTGTCCAACCATAATAATATTAGACTTTTCAATTTCTACATCATCATTAGAACTTTGTTGCATTAACCTTTTATAGTGATTATAAACTGCAACCGACATAACTTTTTTTGTTTGATCTTGTCCAATTACATATTCATCAAGGAATGCTCTAATTTCTTTTGGTTTACGCAAAATTAAATCGGAAGCAATTTTCACATTGGAATTGGTTTTTAGTTCCTCTAATATAATTCCGTGAGCTTGTTCAATACAGCGATCACAAATGTGGGAGTCTATTCCAGCAATTAACAAATTGGTTTCTGGTTTTTTTCTTCCGCAGAAGGAACATTCTAATTTTTCTTTTGCCATTTTTTAGTGATTAGTGAAAAGTGATTAGTAAATAGCTTTTCACTATTTACTAATCACTAATTACTTAAATTTATCTTCTTAAAACTTCATCAATCATTCCATATTCTTTGGCTTCGTCGGCAATCATCCAATAATCTCGTTCAGAATCTTTGTGAACTCTATCAAATGTTTGACCAGAATGATGCGAAATTATTTTATACAATTCATCTTTTAGTTTTAACATTTCACGCAAGTTTATTTCCATATCGGTTGCAACACCTTGTGCGCCACCAGAAGGTTGGTGAATCATAACACGAGAATGTGGTAAAGCAGAACGTTTTCCTGGCGCACCAGCACAAAGCAAAACTGCACCCATTGATGCTGCCATTCCTGTGCAAATTGTTGCTACGTCTGGTTTAATGTATTGCATTGTGTCATAAATTCC
>JAYTPS010000046.1:0-3457 GCA_043747155.1 Flavobacterium sp.
CTTGAAATTTAATTATATTGATTCAATTTTAAAATATAAAGTTTCTAAAAAGCATGCAGCACAGTTTGGTCGTTTAATTATTCAAGATGATGGAGGTAGAATGAAACCTATAAATACATTTTCGTCAGAGTTGTTACGAAAAGTAAGTAAAAGTGATGTTTATAAAGACATGAATTCCGATCAAGTTTTTCTTTCAATGACGCAATTTCCTATTGCTTGGTACGAAGTTCCATTAATTTATGTTAAAAAAGGAAATGACAGTATTAGAAAAATTATAGGAATACAATCTAACGAAAAATATGCGCCATTAAGAGCTTTTTTTGATAAAAGAGGCAATTATAAATTATCATCATACCTTGAATCGTCCTATAAATCGCAAATCCCATCTAATTTTGAAAAAGATTTTATAGAAACAGATAAAAAAGTAAATTTGTTAAATACTGCTTTGAGTGGTCAAATTCTTAAAGTTTTTCCAGTTCCTAATGATAAAAACAACAAATGGGTTTCTTACCTAGAAATAAATCATGCGACTGGAACATCATTAGACACCATTAAAAATGCACTTCCAATTTATCTAGATGCTTTAATGAAATCATCTCAAGATAACAATTATACAATGTCCAACACTTTTTTAGTTGGTATGGAAAATTATCAAAAGAAAATAGGAAAATCGGTTCGACCTAGCGATGATAAAATAGATTCAGAGATTTTATATAACAAATATGATATTTTCAAAAAGCTATATTATTTGTATATGTTGTGTGGAATAATGATGTTATTGTTTACTATAATTAATATCTTTTTCGAAAAAAAATCTATTAGGTATATTATAAATAGTTTTCATATTTTCATTGTTTTTTTATTTATTTTACATACGTTAGGATTAATTGCACGTTGGTACATTTCAGGTCATGCACCTTGGAGTGATGCCTATGAAAGTATGATTTATGTAGCTTGGGCAACTATGTTTTTTACGTTAGCATTTGATAGAAAATCTAAATTAACTGTTGCATCAGGAACTTTTGTAGCTTCAATGATATTAATGATTGCACATTGGAATTGGATGGATCCATCAATTGCAAATTTGCAACCTGTTTTAAATTCCTATTGGTTGATGATTCACGTTGCAGTAATTGTTGCAAGTTATGGTCCATTTACTTTAGGTATGATTTTGGGTTTAGTTGCATTAATATTAATGTTATTTACTAATGAAAAAAATAAATCTAAAATGGATTTAAATATTAAAGAAATAACCTATATCAACGAAATGGCATTAACAATTGGACTTGTTATGTTAACCATTGGAAACTTTCTTGGCGGACAATGGGCAAATGAATCTTGGGGAAGATATTGGGGTTGGGATCCAAAAGAAACTTGGGCTTTAATAAGTATTATGATATATGCTTTTGTTATTCATGCCCGATTTGTTCCTGCATTACGCGGAAAATGGATATATAATTTAATGAGTGTTTTAGCGTTTTATTCTATAATGATGACCTATTTCGGTGTTAATTTTTATTTAACTGGTTTACATTCTTATGCAAGTGGCGATAAGGTTGTAACTCCTGTAGAGTTTTATTATTCATTGTTATTTTTATCAATTTTAGCAGCATTTGCTTACATAAAAAATAAAAAAACTAGCAAAAAATAAATTTATTTGTTTATAAAAAAAGGTCCAACAATTTTTGTTGAACCTTTCATATTTAATTTACTTTATAAAATTACACCTTTCCTAAAGTGTATAATTGTTCCATTGTTGGAGAAGCACTTCCGCCAGCAGGTTCAAGAGTAATTCCAAATGCTTCGGCATCGCTTGTTCCGCTTACAGCAAATAGTTTTGGATCATTGGCTTTAAAATTATCTAATAAACCAATACTTGTTGGAGTTAACGTTGGACTTAATTTTAAAGACCATATTTGATATACTTTGCCTTCTGGTGGTTCTGGTAAACCACTTGCATCAACATAAACGGTTGCAGTTTCTTTATTCCAATATATTTTGGCAAACGATGTTGGTGCTACAGATTGACCAGCAAGAGCAACTACAGTATTTTTAGAATCTCTAACTACAGTTAATGCAGTAGCTGTTTCTTTGTTCTTTAACTGTAATTCAACAACAGATTTTTGAAGGTTTGATTTTTCAGTTTCTATTGAATTAATTTTTGTATTAGATGTATTCAATTCATTATATTGATATCCCATGCCAAGAAGTAATGCTATTGATGCTGCCCAACCCAAATATTGTGAAATATTATATGTAGACTTCATTTTAACAACCTTACCATGTTTAAATTGAAGTTTGGCTTTAATTTTTTCAAAATTTTCTGCCGATATATTTGGCGAAAAACTACTTGTTAAATTTATTATTGCCTTTTCAATCGAAATAATTTCGCTCATTACAGCCGGACTGGTTTTTGCCAATTCACTAATTTCATTAGTTTCACTTTCGTTTAATATACCATAAACATAAAGCTCTAAATTTCCAGATTCTATATATTCTTGTGTATTCATTATACTTGTAAATAAATTTTTAAATCGTTAATACAATTTCTATTTTGTGTTTTAACAGTTCCAAGCGGAATTTCAAGTTCGTCTGATGCTTCTTGTTGTGTATATCCTTGAAAGAATAATAATTCTATAAGTTGAATACACTTTGGCTTCAATTTTTTAACAAAATCTTGTATTCCAATAGTATCGATCCTATTTGTTAACTTGTTACTGTCATCCAACAGATGTACGAAATTATCTGACGATAGGTTTTTTTGACTATTATTAAAATTCTTGGAACGCAATTTATCTATAGAAGTATTTCTAGCAATATTTACTATCCATGTATAAAACCTTCCTTTGGTATCATTGTATGAATCAATGTTTTTCCAAATCTTCACAAATACTTCTTGAAGAACATCTTCGGCTTCTTCCTTATCTTTTACTAAATTACTAATTACTGCAAACAAGCTTTTAGAATACATATCGTAAACATGTGTAAATGCTTTATCACTTTTAGTAAGCAATAATGGTATTAATTCTTCTTGGGTCATAACTTTTTTTTTATTTACAAATCTAATAATCTTTTTTTGAAAGTTACTATCAAAAAGTAATTTATGTAAACTATATAATTTTTAACTTTTATTGTGTAATAAAATTTTTAATATCAGTGTTTAGTTTTGACATGTGAAAATAGTTTCACAATTTAAAAACATTTTATAACTGATTGTTTAATTAAAATTTTTTGATAAGTAAGTATATAAGTTTTAAAAAAAAATTAGATTGATATAATAATGATATTACAATAAAAACAATTTTGTAATTTATGTTAAATTTTTCTAAAATTAAAATGTTGATTTTCAGTAAGTAATAAATATTTTACATTTTTTTTTTCAAAATAAAAACCATAAACATTAACTTATCGTAAATCACATTAAATAATCTCTAAAAATTTTCAACAATGAAAAAAA
>JAYTPS010000047.1:0-4779 GCA_043747155.1 Flavobacterium sp.
GTAAATAGAAAACTGGATCTCTAGGCGAGGTTGCGCTATTCATCGTTCCGCCGACCCACGCATGCACAAAATCATGGTAATGTTCAATTCTATGCGAAAAATCTGCTACAGTAGGACCTTTCATTGTACCGTTCAAGAAATGAGTTGACAGAGCTAAAGTATTATTGATATCAGTTACAGTCCCTAAAAAACCTCCTCCACCTACATTTCTTGTTACACCAGATCCTGGAAAATTTGCTAAAGATAAAAAATCATTATGCCAGAATTTTGGTGCAGATTGATTTTGGTCTGTTGTCCAGTTCCAAAAAGGAATTGTTAAATAATTGTAATTTGGATTACTATTTCTTAACAAAGTTTCAAAATCAAGTAAATTAAATCGATGCCATGTCAAAAATTGTTCGCCATTAAATCCACCAGTAGTATGTATTACAGATGTAAAATGTTCTGCATGATGATTTGCCAAATTTTGCATTGTGCTATTACTATAAAGTATATTAATAGCATCTCTATAATCATTAATCTCTTGTTGCGTAAACTCTCTATAGTCTTTTCTTATCGATTGTGAAAAGCTAAATTGAATGGAGAATATAACTATCCAATAATAAAATGTTTTTCTCATAATTTCAAATTTTTAAATTAAACTCTTGAGATTATTTGTTACTCATTTTAGCTTCAAGAGCTTCAATTTTTTTGTTTAGCTCAATAATATATAATGTCAATTCTTCTATTTTTTCCATTTGTTTTACTTGCATACTTCGTAGCTCAAGACCATTAGTGATTATCTCGTCAGCATTAGGAATATTGGGTAAATGATTATTTACATCAATATATTTTTCTAAATCATATAATGACATGAGTTTATACTCAGTATTAAAAACATAATCAGGGAAAATAGGCGTTTTAACTCTTACTTCAGTTGCTCTAACATTTCCATTACCAAATACAACAAAAGTGTCAGTAAAAGTTGTTCCACTTCCAAAAAGTACAGAAAAAGCTTTTGTATTGGCTCTATCTACAGCACTAACAACACCAAACTGAAAATCTGTATTATGTTTAGATTCTGCCAAGAAACTCACTTTTTGATTTATATCATTTCTAACGTAAAGCTTTGTATCAGTTGGAAAAGCTGTTACCGCTGGTCCAATAGTTACATTTCCAGTTCTTGTTGTTTGTATTGCAGATGTTGATCCGCTCCAAACTTGGGCATTTGCCAAATTATTGATTAAAACCATAACCAATAAAATCATTGTTTTTTTTGTGTTCATAATAAATTGATTTAATTGTTAATAATTGTTAATAAATATTTACTATTTCTGATTTATCAAATCCAACAAATTGACATCATTCCCTAAAAGGATATCATTAGAATTAATTCTTCCTTTTTCGGAAGCATTTTCTAATTTTAAAACACCACGCGGACAAACTGCCGAGCAAATTCCGCAACCTACACAAGAAGAACGCACAATATTTTCGCCTTTTTGAGCATAACTACGAACATCAATTCCCATTTCGCAATGCGTGGTGCAATTGCCACACGAAATACACTGTCCGCCATTGGTTGTAATTCTGAATTTAGAAAATAAGCGTTGTTGTAAACCCAAAATCGCTGCCATCGGACAACCAAAACGGCACCAAACTCGGTTGCCAAAAATGGGATAAAATCCAACTCCAATTACTCCAGAAAAAGCAGAACCAATTGCAAATCCGTACCATTCTCTTAATTTGAAACTATCAATAAATAAGATATTTGTTTTTCCCGAAAAGAAATTAATCACTAATGAAACAATAATAATGGTTATTAAAGTTCCGATAGTAAATTTGGCATCAGTATCTAAATCGTTTCTTTTAAAAATGAATAATACACTTGTAAAAGCAATCAAAAACCCAACAATTCCATAAATAAACTGGTTTTTAGTTATAAAACTCAACGCTGGATTATCACTCAAAAATGTAAAAACTACTGCAATTGTCATAATGAATGAAAACGCCAATACAATATGAATAGACCAACGTTCAAACTTCCAAGCTTTTTTGGTAGAATTTGATAAATGGCGGAAGCTATCGCCTGCCGTTTCTGCTAAACCACCACAACCACAAACCCAAGAGCAATACCAACGTTTACCATAAAAATAAGTCAATATTGGCGAAATAATAAATATCATCGCAATACCAAAAAGTAGCATAAACATTCCAAGATTTCCACCGTTTAAAAGATTTTTAAGATGCCAATCGTTAAAAAAGTAATAATTTAAAGGCCACATATTTTTTAGATCTTTGGCAAAATAAGCTTTCTCAGGATTTAGTTTTTCTAGAATTTCTGGAATTAAAAAGGCAAATCCCAATTGAAAAAACATAACCGAAATGGTACGAACCAATTGGTATTTATTATGTCTATATTTTAAAATAAATTTATATCCCAAACCTAAAATTGCAATAGTATAAAGTGTACCATAAACAAACCATTGTGAAGCAATTTTACCATTTAATGCTAAACTTAATGGATCAAAAAAGCCAATAATTCCCATATTTTTTTCGCCATTTTCGCCTAATCCTAAATACTTTGGAAACCAATATAAAGCAATATAAAATAGGGTCAAAATTATTCCGATTGACCAAGCAACAATTCCTTTATTGGAGATACTTTTATGAAAAACGCCATTATTGCATATTCCTGCTGATTTTGAAAGATAGGTTCCGTTTGCATATATAATAACTCCGCTTAGAATTGAAATTATAGAAGTGATTAACCACAATGTTTTATTTGGAAATGAAATATTTAAGAAAGCTAAAGCCAAAATAAATAAACCAACAAAACCGAGTGTTAAACCTATTTTTTGGGAAAGGTTCAACTCGTTGGAATGACTTGATGAAATAGATAAATTTTTAGCTTGTTGGCTCATAATTATTTTGTTTTAAGGCAATGACTTGTACTACCAATTTTCTTTTGAGTTCTTCATAATGTGTAGTGAAAAATTCAGGATCAAAATTGGCTAATTTTAAATTTTCGATAACAAAACCAACTGATTTTTTTTCATTCAGAATAGTATCGAAAAATTCGTGACGCAATCGTATTCCGTAGGTGTTAATACCTAAAAATTCATCAGTGTTTTTATCATACGAAATTCTAATTGCTTTTTGTGCTGAGGAATGTTCCCAATAAATTTGCGCTTCATTTTCAAGTGGTTCCGCCATGACCCAACCATAGGTTTGGTATTCAATATCTAAAAATTTAGCTGAGTTAAACCAATTTCCAGGATTGTATTGCATTGGTTTTCCACAAATGGTTTGAGCCAACGTTTCACCCATCATTCGTCCTGTGTACCAAACGGCTTCTATAGTTTTTCTATTTCCAATAGGGATTTCTTGTTCGGCACAATCTCCGATAGCATAAATTTCTTTGATGTTGGTTTCTAACAAACGATTGACTTTTATACCACGTTCAATTTCAATATTTGAGCTTTTTAAAAAATCAACGTTTGGAGAAACGCCAACCGTTAAACCCACCATGCAACACTCAATAGTTTCGCCTTTATCAGTGACTATCGATTTTACGTTTCCAAAACCATCAGAAATAATTTCGTCTAAATTGGTATCTAATCGAATATCAACTCCGTGATTTAAAATATGTTTGGAAATTAATTCGCTATCTTCTTTAGGCAAAATACTCGACCAAAATGTTTTCTCACGGACTAAAAATGTAACAGGAATATTTCGAGAAAGCAGCATTTCGACTAATTCAATTCCTATTAATCCACCACCAACGACTATCGCTCTGTTACATCCAATTGATAGTTCTTCTACTTTTTCTAAATCTTGTTTAGAGTATAAGCTAAAAACGCCATATAAATCTTGTCCTTTCCATCCAAAACGATTGGATTTAGAACCTGATGCAATGACTAATTTATCATAAGTCAAAATAGTTTTATCTGAAAACATTACATTTTTAGAATTAGTATCTACATGCTCTACGTATTTATAAACTAAATTGATGTTGTTTATTTTCCAAAAATCATCTTCATATGGTTTTATGTGTTCGTATTTCATGTGTCCCATAAAAACATACATCAAAGCTGTTCGCGAAAAAAAATGTTCACTTTCAGCAGAAATAATCGTTATTTTTTTATTAGATAATTTTCGAATATGTCTTGCTAATGTTACACCTGAAATTCCATTCCCTATAATTACAACGTGTTCCATTTTAGTATTTTTAACCAGTTTATAAATATAATTATTTGATTTTAAAAAATAGCTCTTAATCCTAAATTAAACGACTGTCCTAAACCAGTATCATTTCCTCTTAAAAATTTACTATAAATGCCTTCAACATTTAATACTTTAGATAATTGATATTTTGCACCAAAACCTGCAGCTGAATAATTTTGCTTAAAATTATTGCCTAAATCTAGCAACTGAGCATGTTGAACAAAAGTAAAAATTGTAGATTTACTAGAGGCAAAATAACTAAGGAAGACACTTGGAGCCAATTCTAAACTATTGTTAGCATAACCTTTTTCTTTATCTCCAAAGAAATAACGAGTACTTAACTCTGTAAACAATTGAAATTTATTTCCTTTTAACGTATAATCGTAAAAAAAACGATTTTGCCAAATGTAACTTTTGGCAGCTAAAAATCCGTTGCCATTACTTTCGTCTTTAAAAACAGGAATAAAAAACGAACTTTGAATAGAAAAATTGGACAATTTATTAAAAGGAGACACTTTTATTGATGGTGCAATATGCGATAATCCTGAACGTGATTTTCCTGCTTCATTATTAAAG
>JAYTPS010000048.1:0-4203 GCA_043747155.1 Flavobacterium sp.
GATACTCAATATTTTTACAAAATTGTATTTCATTAGGAATATAATTAATACCAATATTATTTAAATACAAATTTTTATTTTCAGAATGAAAAGTTTCAACAATTATTTTTTTACATAATTCATTTAATCTTGCTTTACTGGTTTTATATTGACTTGTAGATTTTAAAATTAATTCAATATTAATTTTATCATGAGCTTTTCTCTTGCTTAATATTTTTGTTTCTATAAAATCACCAACATTATATTCATCCTTAAAATGTTTTAATGAATTAGAATCAATTTTACTAAAATGTAATAGTCCATGAACACCAATACTTTCATTAGTTATAGGATCTTGATAAGTAATAAATAATCCATAATCTGCTTTATCAATAATAAAACCAAAAAAGTCATCTCCTACTTTAAAATTTTCCCTTAATTTATTTAATTTATGAGATATGTCTATACTATTTATAACAAATTTAGGAAATTTAGTAGCAAAAAAATCGGAGGTTGTTGCAAAACCTAATTTTTCATTATTTGTTGCATTTTCAATTAATATTCCAACAACACCTTTTAGTTTATCATCATATATAGGCGAACCCGAAAAACCTTTACAAATATTTTGTTCTGCTAAAAGTCTTAATTGTGGAATTTTATTATCGCTAAGTGTTTTTTGTTTTATTACACCTTCTAAACGTGAACCATTATTAATTTGATAATCTGGAAAGCCATAAGCCATAAATTCATTGTTTATACTAAATTCTGAAGTTAAGATTCTTAATGCTTTTGTATGACTGATTTGTTCTTTTTCTTCTTCTAGCAATTTTAACAAAGTCAAATCACCATCTTTAGAATCAATAATTCGCACTATTTCAACTTTTAGTTCAATGTCAAAAATTATCTGATAACCACTTCTTTTAGCATAGACAATGGGAGGAATATCATTTAATATATTGTGTGACGCAGTTAAAATATGACTTGGGCTAATAAAAAAACCTGTTCCAAAAACATTTGAAGAAACAATTTTTACAATTGAGTTTTCAAATTCATCATTATTCACTTTTTCCCCATTTAAGAGTTATTTCAAATGATGCCTCACTTGATATTTTAGGGATAAGAAAATTGGCTTCTCCAGCAATACTTAAACCAAATTTAACTTCAATATTATCTGGCTTAATTGATAAAATACTATTATTAATTGATTTTATTACAGGTTCAATTCCAGCTTTTAAAATATTTTCAAAATTCTCATTAACTTTAATAATGGTTTTAGTTATATTACCAACTTGATTTCTACCATTATCTTCCTTATTTAATTCAACAATTTCAATTAACAATCCATTGTTATTTTGAAACTCAAGATATTTAGCCATAATTATTTTTTTGTTAGATTAAAAATAATACATCAATTTACAGTTCTCAATTTTACTCTCTTACAATATTAGCACCAAGAGCACGAAGTCTTTCATCTATTCTTTCGTAACCTCTATCAATTTGTTCTATATTTTGAATTATTGATGTTCCTTTGGCAGAAAGTGCAGCAATTAATAATGAAATTCCTGCTCTAATATCTGGCGAACTCATTACTGTTGCTTTTAATTGTGACTGAAAATTATGTCCCATAACCACTGCTCTGTGAGGATCACACAACATAATTTTTGCTCCCATATCAATCAATTTATCAACGAAGAACAAACGGCTTTCAAACATTTTTTGATGAATTAATACATCACCATTGGCTTGGGTTGCAACTACTAAAACAATACTCAATAAATCTGGCGTAAATCCTGGCCATGGCGCATCGGCAATAGTTAAAATAGAACCATCAATATCGGTTTTAACTTCGTAGTTTTCATGTGTTGGAATATAAATATCATCACCTTTTCTTTCGAGTGTAATTCCTAATTTTCTAAACACACTTGGAATCACTCCAAGATTATCCCAAGAAACATTTTTAATAGTAATTTCGCTTCTTGTCATTGCTGCAAGACCAATCCAAGAACCAATTTCAATCATGTCTGGTAAAATTCTGTGTTCGCATCCACCAAGCAATTCAACTCCTTCAATAATTAACATGTTAGAACCAACACCTTTAATGTTTGCTCCCATTGAGTTCAACATTTTACATAATTGTTGCAAATATGGTTCACATGCAGCGTTGTAAATTGTAGTTGTTCCTTCGGCAAGAACTGCTGCCATAACAATATTAGCTGTTCCTGTAACCGATGCTTCGTCAAGCAACATATAAGCACCTTTTAATCTTCCTTCGTTTTCAACACCATAAAAATGATCTTCTCTTTCGTATCTAAATTTAGCACCAAGATTTATAAATCCTTCAAAATGGGTATCCAATCGACGTCTTCCAATTTTATCGCCTCCAGGTTTTGGAATATAACCACATCCAAAACGTGCTAAAAGCGGACCAACTATCATAATTGAACCTCTCAAACTTCCTCCTTCTTTCTTGAAAGCTTCTGTTTTTAAGTAATCGATATTTACTTCATCAGCTTGAAAAGTATAATCACCTGGTCCATTTTTTTGAATTTTAACACCTAAATTTCCTAATAATGTAATTAACTTATTAACATCAATAATATCAGGAATATTAGTAATTCTAACTTTTTCTGATGTTAACAATGTAGGACATAATACTTGCAAAGCTTCATTTTTGGCTCCTTGTGGTGTAACATCACCTTTTAAACGAATGCCTCCTTCAATTTTAAAAGTTCCCATTTTTTTCTGTATAATGTAAAAATTGTATGGTGTATACTGCAAAATCGATTTACAATTTTACAATTTACAATATACAAATTAAGGTTTTGGATTATTATTATTATTTTTAATAAATGGTTTTTTACCAGGAATTGGCTTTTTAAAACCTTGAATTTTTATATTTTTTTGCTGCGGAATCAACGATTTATTAGATACTTTTTTATTAGTACGAATTAAATCATTGGTTGTAGATAATTCTTCTTGACTTTGAATTAGATTTATAGTTCCTTCAGAAAGTTCAAATAAATGTTCAAATATTACTGCATCGGTAACCGTGTCTTTATTCCAACTTAAATATGATTTTTTCATGTGATTGGCAATTACTTTTACCAAAGCAGCTTTCATTTCGCCTTCATCCCAACCATTAGCAACATTAATCATGTATTTAATGTTGTTTCCATAAAAACGATATTTAGGATTTTTTTGTGGATAGGATAAACGTTCTGGCTTTAAATTTATTACCTCTCGAGTTGGAATTGGATAAGGAGAATCAACATCTAATTTAAAATCGGACATAATAAAAATTTGATCCCACAATTTATGCTGAAAATCAGGAACATCTCGCAAATGCGGATTCAAACTTCCCATTACTTGAATAATGTATTTTGCCGCTTTATTACGTTCTTCTTTATCTTTAATTGCAGTAGCCAAATCGATTAGCTTTTGCAAATGACGACCATATTCTGGAATTATTAAATGTGGTCTTTCGGCATTGTATTCAAGATTGAAAACAGTATCGTTGGCATTTTCTTTTATATATTTTGCTACCATAATTATAGTGAAATTATTCCTTCTATTGTAGAAACTTCAATGTATTTTTCAATCACAGCTGCTGGAGAATGCATTGTTACATTAACAGAAACACTAGTGTATTTTCCGGCTTTAGATTGGTGTGTTTTTATTACTGCTCCAATATTGTCGAAAGCATTTTCTACTTCTTCAATCTTTTTTTTATCGGTGGGAACAATAAATTTATAAAGGTATTCTGATGGCCAAGTTGAAGTATTACTCAATTCTTCTTTTAGCCGAATGTAAAATTCTTCGGTCTTTTTATCCATTCTTAAATTTAAAATAAAAGCAAATATACGCTTTTGAAATTAAATTATAGTTACTAATTTCTAGATTTTTTTAGTTACTATATAAATATTTTGAGTTTTAAATTTAATAAATTACTTATTCAAATTTAGTGTATTTAGTAAATCTTAATTTTATCATCAATAAACTTAAATTACTATTTATTTAAAAATAAAATTCTAAAACAACTCCTTTTATAGAAAACATTTCAATAAATTTGCTCTTCATTTCAAAAAATTTTGAAAAAAGAAATTGTAGTTATCATTGGCGGACCAGGAACTGGAAAAACAACAATTATTGATGGCTTGATTGCCAAAGGATATTGTTGTTATCCTGAGATTTCTCGCGAAGTAACCATGGAAGCCAAAAAGCAAG
>JAYTPS010000049.1:0-3261 GCA_043747155.1 Flavobacterium sp.
ATGGTTCAAATACTCTTGGAGGTCATATGGAAAATAATTGTGCAAATAATGGCGATGATTTTATTACGGGTTTTTTAAAAATGAATATAATAAATCCAACAAGTTTACCATTACAAGCACAATGGAATATCAAAACTAGACCACTCCAAGCACAGGAAACTTTTAATATTCCAATAAATGTAATTTTAACAAAAGTTGATTAATCACAAATTAAATTAATTTCCAAAAGCTGTTCGTTATTGAACAGCTTTTTTTATTAAATTTGAGTAATGAAAAAAACATTAATTTTTTTAGGACTAATTCAAAGTTTTATTTTCTTTTCTCAAGAAGGAATAATAATACCTTTAGATCCACCAGTAGAATATGATATTCCTAATGGAACTTATGTTCAAGATATGAATTTTGATTTTTCCCTTACATTGGAACATGGGAAGGAAATTGGGGTTTGGGAATAAACAATAAGACCTTTACATTAAAAATTGAAAAAATCAATCATCATTTGATTTCATATCCTTATAGAAGATATTATTATCAAGACCTTTTAATCGGCAAATACACCATTACTGAAACAATTTCAGGAAATGTTATTTCAAGTACAATGTCTATAATGGACGTAAACTTAGCAAAATTATCAAGTGAAGATAATCTTCAAGACAATAGATGTTATTTTGTATAAAGTGATCCTAATTTATGCGATGTTACTGGAACTGTAATATTGTTGAGAGATTTAACAAATATAAATACTTTACTTTACAAATTCTTGCAATCAGAAATTTGGATAGAAAATGATTGTCCATACAAAGGTGATCCAAATGGTATTCCAATTCTAATTCCAACCCAAATGGTAACACTTACAAAAGTGAATTAATTTCAAAAAGTTGCCTCAAAATATTCTTTACTCAAAATTTTAGACAAGTTTATAATAAATTAAAACAAAATGAGCTCGATATTGTTTCGGGCTTATTTTTTTAAATTTGATTTTAAATAAAAAAACACAAATTAATTCCTTTGTTTTTTTGTAAATTTTATTTTTTAATTCCTACCTAACATCATCATTCAAAATCAAATCAATGTATAAATTTATTTTATTTTTCATTTCTTTTCTATGAGCAATAAAGTCTAAAAAACCATGTTCTAACACAAACTCTGCTGTTTGAAAACCTTCGGGTAAATCTTTTCCTGTGGTATCGCGAACAACTCTTGGTCCTGCAAATCCAATTAACGCTCCAGGTTCTGAAATATTAATATCTCCAAGCATGGCATAAGATGCAGTTGTGCCTCCAGTTGTTGGATCAGTGCATAAAGAAATGTAAGGAATTTTAGCATCGGCAAGTTGTGCCAGTTTTGCTGAGGTTTTGGCCAATTGCATCAACGAATATGCAGCTTCCATCATTCTTGCTCCACCAGATTTTGAAATCATTACAAATGGAACTCTGTTTTTAATAGAATAATCTATTCCTCGAGCAATTTTTTCGCCAACAACTGCACCCATCGATCCACCAATAAACGCAAAATCCATACAGCATACTACTAAATCTTTTCCTTTAGATTTTCCAACACCTGTGCGAACAGCATCTTTTAGTTTGGTTTTTTCCATTACGTCTTTTAATCGGTCGGCATACTTTTTAGTATCAACAAATCCCAACGGATCTTTAGAAGTCATTTTGGCATCCAATTCTTTGAACTCATTGTTGTCAAACAATATTTCAAAATATTCTTTGCTACCAATTCTAACATGAAAATCATCTTCTGGACTTACCCAAAGATTTCTTTCAAGTTCATCAGCATCAATAATTTTTCCTGTAGGCGATTTATACCAAAGTCCTTTTGGAACGTCTTTTTTATCTTCTGTTGCGGTAGTAATACCTTTTTCTGTTCTTTTAAACCAAGCCATTCTTTTTTGTTTAAGGTTAATAAGTTTAAAGTTTTAGGTTGTTAGTTTTTAAACTTGAAACCTTAAACTTGAAACAAATTTTACAATGTGTTCACGTTATTCAAGTCAGCAAATGCTTGCTCTAGTCTAGTATTAAAGGTAACTTCGCCTTCACGAATCCATTTTCTTGGATCATAATGTTTTTTATTGGGCGAATCTGCTCCGTCTGGACTTCCAATTTGAGTTTTTATATAGTCGATATTTTTTACCATATAATCACGAATTCCTTCAGTAAAGGCAAATTGCAAATCGGTATCAATATTCATTTTTATTACACCATATCCAATGGCTTCTCTAATTTCTTCTAATGTTGAACCTGATCCACCATGAAAAACAAAATCAACTGGATTTGTACCAGTATTAAATTTATTTTGAACATAATCTTGTGAATTTTTTAAGATTTTTGGTGTCAATTTTACATTTCCTGGCTTGTAAACTCCATGAACGTTTCCAAAAGCGGCTGCAATTGTAAATCGCGGACTTATTTTTAATAATTCTTCGAAGGCATAAGCAACTTCGTCAGGTTGGGTGTAAAGTTTTGAACTATCAACATCACTGTTATCAACTCCATCTTCTTCGCCACCAGTAATTCCTAATTCTATTTCTAAAGTCATTCCCATTTTGCTCATTCGTGCTAAATAGGTTTTACAAATTTCGATATTTTCTTCTATTGGTTCTTCAGATAAATCAATCATGTGTGAAGAATATAGTGGTTTTCCTGTTTCGGCAAAATGTTTTTCTGACGCATCTAGCAAACCATCAATCCAAGGTAAAAGTTTTTTTGCACAATGATCAGTATGAAGAATTACCGTTGCGCCATAAGCTTCGGCTAAAGTATGAATATGTTTTGCTCCAGCTATTCCGCCAGCAATTGCTGCTTTTTCGCCAGCATTAGAAAGTCCTTTTCCTGCATTAAATTGTGCTCCACCATTAGAAAACTGAATAATTACTGGAGCATTAAGTTTGGCTGCGGTTTCTATTACACCATTTATTGTGCTAGAACCAATAACGTTTACTGCTGGTAGTGCAAATCCTTTTTCTTTAGCATAACTGAAAATTGCTTGAACTTCGTCTCCAGTTGCAACTCCAGGTTTAATGTTATGTGACATTTATAGTAAGGTTTTGGTTATGTTTTTAATTTGTCCCCACACTTGGGAATACAAAAATACTAATTTCTAAAATTAGAACGGATAATTTATTCCAATATTTAATACAGATTTTGATAAATTGAGTTCTCTAAACCATCTTTCGTTATCTGTCTTTGCAGGATTGTAAGTTTTAAATGCCAAATCACCACGAACAACGAATAATCCAAAATCATATCGCAA
>JAYTPS010000050.1:0-3329 GCA_043747155.1 Flavobacterium sp.
TTTTGCTTCTCCATCAATTTCAAACTCAATTAATATTAATGTTCTGTGAACATTAATATTGAAAAAGTAAAAACCATCATTATGAACACAATCTGCATCTGGTCTAATTTGTTTAAGTTCAGTTTGATTTGTGAAATAATTTTCTTCGATAGTTTTTATTAAATCATCGATTTCGTAAACTAAGGAAACATTTCCTTTGTTTTTCGATATCAATTTCTCTAATAATCTTCTACCAACAATTTCCATAATGACAAATTTCAAATACAAATGTAATAAAGTTCTATCTAATTTAGAACTTTTATCTGAAATTTATTTTTCAACGGAATTTTGATCGAAAGTAACGGCTAACGGATTGTGGCTATACGCAGACAAGGGAAAGGAAGCCTAAAACATCGAAGTTTACCCGAACGTTGCAAACACAAAACAAACATTAACCAAAGCCCAAAAGCCTTGTTTGCGTATAACCGCTGTTAGCCGTTGGTTTTTTATTTACAATTACAATTTTTACTAATATTTTAAATTATTATTTTATGCAATTATACGATAGACACGGTCGAGATTTAGATTTTATTTCAAGTATAAATCGAGACGGAAAAGGAATTACAGATGTTTCAAAAGATGATATGAGTTTTTTGGATGATACCGCTTTTAAAATGACAAGATTATCTATTTCAGATAATACTTTCGTTGCACACTCAATTAATACTTATACAGTTAAACTTAAAAAATAAAACTATGAATGCAAATGAATTAATGCTAGGCAATTATGTAAAAGAAACCGCAACAAATAGAATAGGAACTATTTTGTATGTAGATTTTGACAAAGCAAAAGTAAAACTAGAACATTCCACGATTTTTTGTCCAATTCAAGCAATCGAACTGATTCCACTAACAGAAAAATTGCTTTTAGATTTTGGGTTTACGCAAACTAATTCGGCTTTTGATTTGGTAATTAATGAATTTAAGATAAGTATGTTTTTTCACGATTCGTGGCATTTTATTTTTGAAACAAAAGCAGAAAAAGCGCAGTTAATTGGTTATTGGTCGGTTCACGAATTACAAAACCTGTATCATATTTTATCTGGTCGATTTTTGCAGTTAGTTGAGCAAACTAACGGCTAACTCAAAAATATACGCAATCACTTTATAATTTAACTTAATAAATCTATATGAAAAACTAATACTTATAATGAAAACGAATTTTTGTAATTCTAAAAACTGTTTCACTATATTGTTCTATAAATTCAAATTTATTTCTTCCAAGTTGTTTAAAATCAATTATTTTATCGGCTGAAATTTCATAGTATATATTTAGTCCTTCCATCATAAATTTGTCACCATTTTTGCGATAAGCTGAACGAATTAACTCAAATTTTGATAAATTCCATGTTGTATGAATTGCATCTAAATCATCAAATTTAGAAGTTAAACCTTCTGTAATTTCAGTCTTACAACAATAATATTTCTCAATTAATTCGAAAAAATTAAGGACTTTTAAATTTATTTCTTCAAAATTCATTTTATAAAGATACTAAATTTAAATAAAAAATTCCATTTCCAAATATCGAAATGAAAGTTGGAAATGAAATTTAAAAACTAATTTTTTATTTTATCTAAATTTTAATTCCCGGAGGAAGTAGGTCTTTATAAATACTATTTTTTCTGAAAAAAAGAGCAATTTTAGGTAGAATAGGTACTACTTTTAACTTACGTTCATAAGCAATTTCCATGATATTTTTAAGTAAATCATTTATAAATTCTTCGTTTTCAAAACCTTCGGGAACATTAATTCGTGTTAAAAAAATTTTCTTTTCTTGAAAAGAATATTCAAGTGAAACTAATTTTCCGTCAACCAAAGTCTCAAATTGTCTAGCAAATGTATTGTCTTTAATTTCCATTTTTTCTAAAATTAACGCTGAGTTCATAATCAAGTGGAATAAATAAATTATTTTTATGCAAATTTCGGAATTATTTATGGATAAAGCCATCAAAATTCGTTAAAGTTATGAGCAAAATTCAAGTTTATTTTATGCCAGGATTGGCAGCTAGTCCAACTATATTTGAAATGATTGATTTGCCAAAAGAACAATTTGAAATTAATCTTTTGCATTGGTTTATACCTACAAAAAATGAATCTTTAAAAAGTTATGCTAAAAAAATGTCTGAAAATGTGCACCACGAAAATGCAGTATTGATTGGAGTATCTTTTGGTGGCGTTTTAGTTCAAGAAATGAAACAATTTTTAAAAGTTAAAAAAGTCATCATTATATCTAGTGTAAAATCCAATACTGAATTGCCTCGAAGAATGAAAATTGCTAAAACCACAAAAGCATATAAATTATTGCCAACGAGTTTATTGCAAGATATTGAATTGCTAACAAAATTTGCATTTGGTGATGTGCTCAAAAAAAAATTAAAACTCTACGAAAAATATTTGCAAATGAGTAATAAAATTTATTTAGATTGGGCTATCGAGCAAATGATTTGTTGGAGTAGAATTAGTATAGATAAAGATGTTGTTCACATTCATGGTGATGCTGATGAGGTTTTTCCTTCAAAAAACATTAAGCAATTTATTTTAGTTAAAGATGGAACACATGCCATGATTTTAAGTAAATACAGATGGTTTAATAAGCACTTGCCAAAGATTATTTTAGAATAATAATTTCATTTTTGTTTCCTTTTTTGTATTTTTGTAAACTTATTTAAGTAGTTATGAAAAAGATTCAAATTTTTGGTAGTGTAATCTTATTAATTTTGGTAAGCAGTTTATTAATATTTGCAAAAACTGGTGATAAAACGCAAAACAAAATAGGAACGGCTCAATATTTTCCTCAAGAAGTTGACTTTTCTGGAGAAAAAGCACCATTAAAAATTGCAGATGTTAAAGAAAGATTTGATAGAGAATTATTAGTTAATGCTAATTTACATTCTTCTACAATTTTAATAATAAAACGTGCCAATCGCGCTTTTCCTATTATTGAGCCAATTTTAAAACAATATGGCGTTCCAGACGATTTTAAATATCTTGCAGTTATAGAAAGTGCTTTAGTTAATGCTGTTTCACCATCTGGAGCTAAAGGTGTTTGGCAGTTTATGCCAGATACTGCTAAAGAAAAAGGTATGGAAGTTAATGATGGTGTTGATGAACGTTATCACCTTGAAAAATCTACAATTGCGGCTTGTAAATATTTGTTAACTGCAAAAGAAAAATTTGGTTCATGGACTTTAGCTGCTGCATCATATAATGGTGGAATGACAGGTGTAAATAATAAAATTGTTGAACAAAAAGTATCCGATTACTATGATTTATTGCTAACAGATGAAAC
>JAYTPS010000051.1:0-17813 GCA_043747155.1 Flavobacterium sp.
ATACCGGAGTCTTTCGTTGTAGGAGTTGGTTAGTGGTACAACGTTATCTGGCTTTTGATAATATGAATTAAGTAATCTATTTAGTCCGTCATACTTATAACCATACTTTCGCTTTACATTATCAGTTGAAGTGCGCCAAAATGTTTCGGATATGTTGACATTATATAATGGTGTAACTAACTTTTTAAATTATTTATATTCCTGCTGCGAGGTCAAAGACCATCGCAGAGCTTTGCGGTGGTTTTTATACTTCATAGAGCTGAGAACAAATGAAACTTCAAATTTTTGAATTCATAGAAATTTGGTACAATCAAAAAAGAAGACATTCTGCATTAAATTATTTGACAATAAACGAATTTAATAATCAATCTAATATTTATAAAAATGTCGCTTAACTTAAACTCCATTTTTTATTTGCATATCCACTTGGAAACATAGTAGTAAATGCGCATGGATTAGATGCCATTGTTGAGTTAACATAATCAGCTGTAATTTCGCCACCAGAGCTAGAAGTATAAATTGGTTCAACAAAATTGTCAATCTTCATAAATATTTGATTGTTGGAATTATAAAAATATTTAGTTTTAGTTCCGTTGGCATAAGAAACTATGTTTGGTCTTCCAAGTGCGTCATAACTATTAAAGAGTATTCTATTTTCTAGATTTTGACTTCCTTTAGATTACGATAGGTTAATCGATTCTTTTAGTCAATTAATCGATTTAGTTAATGCCGAATCCTATTATACTCCCAATGAAGTTCAACTTCGCGTAAGCAGCTTAAACGATAAACTATTAGATTTACAAAACGCCAATACAGCTGTTATTACAAAATATACCGATTACAGCAATACACGCATTAGCAGAAATGCAATGCTTTATCTAGACGCAAACTCTTTGGTTGAAATAGCGTTAGATGTAAAAAAATATGTAAAATCTGTTTTAGGTGCAAGTAGTCCGCAATTCAAACAAGTAAGCGGTTTGAAATTTTCTAGACCAAATTTAAATTAAACCAATAATAACAAAAAAGGAGTTGTAACAATTATATTTGCAACTCCTTTGATTTTTTATAAAGCTACCACCAACTTTTGTAGTTTACGCATAATAATTTATAGTTCTTGAGTGTTGATTCTTACTTTTCGAATGATGTATTGTAGTTTTTGTGTGATGCTTTCTAGTTGTAGTAAGTTGATATTTACTTTTCGAATGATGTATTGTAGTTTTTATGTGATGATTTGTAGTTTTTGAAAGTTGATTTATGCTTCTTGAATTAAAATTTGTACTTTTTTAATACTGTAATATACTTTTTCAATACTCTTTTTAATTATAGTGAACTATTAATTACTTTTATCATACATTCAAATACTTTTTAAACACATAAAATTACAGATACTATTTTAATTTAGGACTTCAAAAAATCTATATTCCTTTTCATTCCTTCTAGCTTAGTTCTTTTAAGAGCAGAGTTTTTAAATACTTTATTAAATATGTCTTCTGTAATTTCTTCCCAATCTTTTTTAGTGTAAGATAAAAGTTCAAGATTTGAATTAAACAATGGTTCGTTGTGCGGTTTAGAAAATCGATTCCAAGGACAAACATCTTGGCAAATATCACATCCAAAAGCCCAATCATTGAATTTACCCTTCATTTCTTGAGGCAAATTGTCCTTTAATTCAATGGTAAAATAGGATATACATTTAGAGCCGTCAACAACATAAGGTGAAACTATTGCTTGAGTTGGACAAGCTTCTATACAAGCAGTACATGTGCCACAATGGTCGGTTGTTGTATAATCGTATTCTAAATCTAAATCTATAATTAACTCGGCAATAAAATAAAAAGATCCTGTTTTTTGGGTAATCAAATTACTGTTTTTTCCAATCCATCCCAAGCCACTTTTAGCAGCCCATGATTTGTCTAAAACTGGTGCCGAATCAACAAAACATCTTCCAGATACTTCGCCAATTTCAGTTTGAATAGTATTTAGTAATTGATTAAGTTTTTCTTTTATTACATAATGATAATCTTGTCCGTAAGCATATTTAGAAATTTTGTAGCTTTCTTGGTTTTGAATTTCTGATGGATAATAATTTAATAATAACGAAATTACACTTTTGGCACCATCAACTAATAGTGTAGGATTTAATCTTTTGTCAAAATTGTTTTCCATATAATTCATCTGAGCATGATGATTTTGGTTTAACCAATTTTCTAATCTTGGCGCATCTTCTTCAAGAAATCCTGCTTTAGAAATTCCACACGAAAGAAAACCTAACCTAAGAGATTCGTCTTTTATAATTTTTGTGTATTTTTCTTTGTTGTTAATCAAAATTAAAACAATCCTCCTTGAATATTAATTTTTATTTTTCCCAAATGATGATACGCTTTTTCTGTAACTTCCCTTCCTCTTGGAGTTCGCATTATAAATCCTTCTTGAATCAAGAACGGTTCGTAAACCTCTTCTATGGTTTCACTACTTTCGGAAACAGCTGTTGCAAGTGTTGACAATCCAACTGGACCACCTTTAAATTTATCAATTATTGTGTTTAAAATTTTATTGTCCATTTCATCTAAACCATGTGCGTCAACGTGCAAAGCTTTTAGTGAAAAACGTGCTATTTCAATATCAATTTTTCCGTTTCCTTTTATTTGTGCAAAATCGCGAACTCTTCTTAAAAGTGCGTTGGCTATTCTTGGAGTTCCGCGACTTCTTCCTGCAATTTCAATTGCTGCTTCCATAGTAATTGGCATTTTTAAAATTCCAGAACTTCTTTGAACAATAGTTGTTAAAAGTTCGGTATTATAATATTGCAAACGACTCTGAATTCCGAAACGTGCTCGCATTGGCGCAGTCAATAAACCGGAACGGGTAGTTGCACCTACAAGTGTAAACGGACTCAAATTGATTTGAACCGTTCTAGCATTTGGACCAGATTCTATCATGATATCAATTTTAAAATCTTCCATAGCAGAATATAAATATTCTTCTACAATTGGACTCAAACGATGAATTTCGTCTATAAAAAGAACATCTCTTTCTTCAAGATTTGTAAGTAAGCCAGCTAAATCTCCAGGTTTATCTAAAACAGGTCCAGATGTTATTTTAATTCCAACACCAAGTTCACTCGCCAAGATATTAGCAAGTGTAGTTTTTCCCAATCCTGGTGGACCATGAAAAAGTGTGTGATCTAATGCTTCATTTCGTTGATTGGCAGCTTCAACAAACACTTTTAAATTATCTAAAACTTGCTCTTGACCAGTAAAATCATCAAAAGAAAGTGGTCTTAATTTTTTTTCGAGATCAAGTTCTTCAGGATTATAATTAGAATTTGTTGGATCTAAATTTTCGTTCATACTACAAATATATAACAAAGTTGGTTGTAAATAAAAATGCCTTTCAACAAGGAAAGGCATTTGTAAAATTATATTTTAATATTAGTGGTGCAATACTTCTTCACCTTCTTTCATAGGAATATTTTGTGGTACAAAATCTTCATCATGTCCTGGCTTGCTATAATCATACGGCCATCTGTGAACTTCTGGAATTGCTCCAGGCCAGTTTCCGTGAATGTGTTCTATTGGCGCTGTCCATTCTAAAGTATTTGATCTCCAAGGATTTTGAACTGTTTTCTTTCCGTAGAACATACTGTAGAAAAAATTCCATAGGAATACTATTTGAAAAGCTCCACCAACCAATGCAAAAATTGTTATAATAACGTTTACATTTTGTAAATCATCAAATAAAGGAAAATTTGTATTTGTATAATAACGTCTTGGTAAACCAGCCATTCCAATAAAGTGCATCGGAAAGAAAACTCCATAAGCACAAGTTGCTGTTACCCAAAAGTGAATATAACCTAAATTCTTATTTAACATTCGTTTAAACATTTTTGGGTACCAATGATAAATACCTGCAAACATTCCGTAAAGAGCAGAAATACCCATTACTAAGTGAAAGTGAGCAACTACAAAATAGGTGTCATGAACATTAATATCTAAAGTACTATCACCAAGAATAAGACCTGTTAATCCACCAGTAATAAAGGTTGAAACCAAACCGATAGAAAATAACATTGCTGGATTTAATTGTAAATTACCTTTCCAAAGTGTTGTAATATAATTAAATGCTTTTACCGCAGAAGGAATTGCAATTAATAAAGTTGTAAATGTAAATACAGAACCCAAGAAAGGATTCATACCTGAAATAAACATGTGATGTCCCCAAACAATTGTTGACAAAAATGCAATTGCAAGAATTGACATAATCATGGCTCTGTATCCAAAAATTGGTTTACGAGAGTTGGTAGCAATTACTTCTGATGTTATTCCTAAAGCTGGAAGCAATACAATATAAACTTCTGGATGACCTAAAAACCAAAATAAGTGTTCAAATAATACTGGTGATCCACCTTGATAATTTAATACTTCGCCTGCAATATAAATATCAGACAAGAAGAATGAAGTTCCAAAACCTCTATCCATTATTAACATTAAAGCAGCCGAAAGTAATACTGGGAAAGAAATAACACCAATTACAGCTGTAATAAAAAATGCCCATATTGTTAAAGGAAGTCTAGTCATAGACATACCTTTGGTTCTTAAATTAATTACTGTTACTATATAATTTAACGAACCCATTAATGAAGATGCAATAAATATAGCCATCGATGTAAGCCACAATGTCATTCCCATTCCTGAACCAGAAATAGCTTGAGGCAACGCACTCAATGGAGGATAAACTGTCCATCCTGCAGAAGCTGGACCAGATTCTACAAATAATGAGCAAACCATAACTACACTTGAGGTAAAAAACAACCAGTAGGAAACCATGTTAAGGAAACCTGACGCCATATCTCGTGCTCCACATTGAAGCGGTATTAGTAAATTACTAAAAGTACCACTTAGTGCGGCAGTTAATACAAAAAAGACCATTATGGTTCCGTGAATTGTAACAAGAGCAAGATAAGTTTCATTATTCATTACTCCTCCTGGAGCCATTCTTTCTCCTAAAAAGAAACTAAATAATTTAAATGATTCTTCAGGCCAAGCCAATTGCATTCTAAAAAGCATTGACATTCCAACGCCAATCAATCCCATTACTATACCAGTAATTAGATATTGTTTAGCAATCATTTTATGGTCTATACTAAAAATGTATTTAGTAATAAACGTATCTTTATGATGGTGCTCTTCGTGATGATCGTGTTCGTTGTGATCGTGTTCGTGACTCATTGCTATTTTAAATATAAATTTTTATTTTTTTATTTCAACTTGCGCAACTACGGCAGAATCTTTCTTAACCATAGCTGTGTCTTTAGTTCCTTTTGTTTCCTCAGTTGCTTCTGGTGTAGCATTTGAAGTTTTTACAGCTTGAACTAAAGATGGTTTATCATTTAACCATGTTTTAAATTCTTGAGGTGTATCAACAACAATTTTCATTTGCATGTTGTAATGTGATGCACCACAAATTTTATTACATAATAATAGATAGTCAAAAGTATAAGGATCTAAACCTGTTTTACCTTCGGCAATAAGTTTTAAACTTTTTTTCTGTCTAATTGCATTAATAGTTGCAACTTTTTCTATCATATCATCATTTTCTCTCATTTCTGTAGTTGTAACAGTTGGTATAAAAGAAAATTGAGTAACCATTCCTGGAACACAATTCATTTGTGCTCTAAAGTGTGGCATGTAGGCAGAGTGAAGAACATCTTGAGAACGAATTTTAAAAAGAACACGTTTTCCTTTTGGTAAATGCAATTCATTAACAACAATATCATCTTGAGCATTTGGGTCGGCCAAATCTACACCAACTGTGTTTACTCCTTCAATGTATCTAACATTTGCTTTTCCTAAAACGTTATCTGACCCTGAATATCTTGCTTCCCAACCAAATTGTTTGGCATACAGTTCAACTATCATTGTGTCATTATCTTTTTCGTCTACAAACATAATATCTGTCCATGCATAAAGACCATAAAATATTAATACTGCTAAAACTAATGCTGGAATTGAACTCCAAATAAATTCTAATCTATTATTGTCGGCAAAGTACAAAGCTGTTTGACCTTTTCTTCCTCTATATTTAAATGCAAAATAATGAAGTAAAGCTTGTGTAATTGTTTGAACTACAAAAATCAATATCATTGATATCCACATTAATTGATCTAAATCTTTCCCATGTTCAGATGCAGAATTATCCATCATAGGAAAATGCCCATACTCAACAATACAAAAAATGGTTGTTAAATAAATAAAAATTAAAAAGGCAAACATTAGGTAACCATTTACTTTATTGTCGGTATCATTGGCAACTTGTGAGTCATCAGATGATTTTCCTACTTGAGTAAGGTCAAAAATTTTAGTTAATTGCCAGATAGCAATTGATAATAAGACTAAAACTATAATAACTAAAAAACTATTCATTTATTTTTTACTTTAAATATTAATAATGAAAATGTTTACTTTCTTCTATAAATGGATTTCTCTTTGGAGTAAGCGGCACTTTGGTTAATGCATTAAATACTACAAATATGAATAATCCTAAGAAAAATAATAATGAACTTATTTCTGAAACGCCAATATACCATTGTTCACCAACTGTAGAAGGCATAATCATATTGAAAAAATCAATGTAATGACCAAGTAAAATTACTATTCCGGCAAATACAATAATTCCTGCAATTCTTTTAAAATCAGTATTAATTAACACTAGAATTGGAAAAACAAAATTCATTACAACTGCACCAAAGAATGGTAAATTAAAGTGTTCGATTCTTGTTTTAAAATAAGTAACTTCTTCTGGAATATTTGAATACCAAATTAACATAAATTGAGAAAACCATAAGTAAGTCCAAAACACACTAATACCAAACATAAATTTAGATAAATCATGAATATGACTTGAATTTACATTTTCTAGATATCCTTTAGATTTTAGATATAATGTAACTAAAGAAATTGTTGTAATTCCGCTTACAAAGAAACTTGCAAAAACATACCATCCGAATAATGTACTGAACCAGTGTGGATCGACAGACATAATCCAATCCCAAGCCATGATTGATTCTGTAACTATAAAGAATACTAAAAATCCTGCAGATAATTTAAAATTCTTTTTATAAAAAGCATTATCATTAGCTTCATCTTGAGCCAAACAATTTTTTCTTGATAGGTAACGGTATAAATTCCATCCCAATAAGAATATTGTTGCTCTTGACAACCAAAATGCTACATTTAAATATCCTGATTTTCCAGCAATTAACGCATCATAATTTTCATGTCCAACTTCAGTAACACCTTCATTCATCCAAATAAATAAATGGTTAACATGAAAACCCGAAAGTAATAATAATACAAAGAAAATTATTGATGCTACTGGTAAGTAAGCTGTAATTCCTTGCATAACTCTAAATAATACTGGCGACCAACCAGCTTGAGCAACTTGCTGAATTGCATAAAATGCTAAAACTCCTAGTGAAATTAATAAAAAGAAAATACACGCAACATATAATGCAGCCCAAGGTTTATTTTGTAACTGATGAAAAACATGCTCAATATGCTCTTTGTGTTCAGCTTTTTCATTAATTTCAGCAGTTTTGTGTGCTTCTTCTTTATCAATTTTTTCTATTAAAGCTAAGTCTAAAGTAGTTGTATCTATTTTTGTTGAATCTTCAGTAACTTCCATATTATGAGAAACTACATGTTTTAAAGAATCATTTCCTTGGTGAGCAACAACTGGAGTAACTTCGTGTGCAGTAGATTTATGACCAACAGCTTCTGTTTGATGTTTACCGTGTTGACTTTCTGCTACAATTTTTTCTACTTCTTCAATAGTTTTTGGAGCAGATAAAAAACCATACACAATACCAACTAATCCTAAAATCATTAGAATAATCGCTGTGGTTTTTAAATTTTTTGAAAATGTATACATATCTATATAACTATCTGTTTATTATCTAATTATTGATTTTTAAGCTTAAGAACATGCTCAGCAACCAACCATCTTTCTTTTGAACTTAATTGATTAGCATGTGAACCCATTGAGTTTAAACCATATGTAACTACATGATAAATACTTCCTTTAGTAATTTGTCTGTCTTTATAACTTGGAACACCTAGAAATTTTTCTTGTTTTACTAATTTTCCTTTACCGTCACCTGCTGTACCATGACAAATCGCACAATATATTGTATATAATTCCTCAGCATTTTTCATATCAACAGAAGTAGAATCTAAAGGAGAATTTGTTATCAATTTAGATGCATTATATGCTTCTGTTGTGTTTGGCAAATCATAAGGTACAAATCCCCTTTTAATTGAACCATTAGCTGGAAGCTGTCCTTCTTTTCCATTTAAACCTGTAGGCGATTTAAAAGCATTCGATTCGGAATATGTTTCGTATGCTACAGATTCGTACATATTTGGCATGTACTGATAATTAGGTTTCAAATTGTCTTTACAAGAAGAAAATGAAACTACTAATGCGAATAGTGCTGCTATTTTAAATAAACTTTTCATATTTAGTTTTAATGCTTATGTATTACTTTAACTTCAATTGCTCCAGTATTTTTAAGAAAAGAAGTTAATTCGTCTTCATTATTATTTACGGATACTTCCATTAAAAAATGGTCATCTGTTGTTCTTACATCAGGGTTTTCTGCATTTTTAAATGGCCACAATCTACTTCTCATGTAAAAAGTTATAACCATTAAGTGAGCTGCAAAGAAAACTGTCATTTCAAACATAACCGGAACAAAGGCAGGCATGTTTTGAATATAACTCATACTTGGTTTTCCTCCAATATCTTGAGGCCAATCAGTAATCATTATAAAATTCATCATAATTGTTGCAACTGCTAGACCAATACAACCATAAATAAAAGCGCAAATTGCTAATCGTGTTGGCGCCAAACCCATTGCTTTATCTAGTCCGTGTACTGGAAAAGGAGTGAAAACCTCTTCAATATGGTGATGTGCTTTTCTGGTTTGCTTTACAGCATCCATTAAAATATCATCATCATTGTATATAGCGTGTATAACTTTATTATTACTCATAATAAATATTAATGTTTTTCTGAATGATTGTTTTCTTCAATTTCTCTTTGTCTTTTATAATTTTGCCCAGAAGATTTTAAAATTGTTTTAACCTCTGCTTGAGCAATTACTGGGAATGTTCTTGCGTATAATAAAAATAATACAAAGAAAAATCCAATAGTACCTATAAAAATTCCAATATCTACAAATGTTGGTTGGAACATTGTCCACGATGATGGAAGGTAATCTCTGTGTAATGATGTAACAATAATTACAAAACGCTCAAACCACATTCCAATATTTACAACAATCGAAATTATAAACGAGAACATTATACTGGTTCTTAATTTTTTAAACCACATAAATTGAGGTGAAAAAACATTACAAGTCATCATTGACCAATATGCCCACCAATATGGTCCAGTTGCTCTGTTTAAGAAAGCATATTGTTCATATTCAACACCAGAATACCATGCTACAAATAGCTCGGTAATGTAAGCAACACCAACTATTGAACCTGTAATCATAATTACAATATTCATTAATTCAATATGTTGAATAGTAATATAAGCTTCTAGTTTAGATACTTTTCTCATAATAATAAGTAAAGTATTTACCATTGCAAATCCAGAAAAAACTGCTCCTGCAACGAAGTATGGCGGAAAAATTGTTGTATGCCAACCTGGAATTACAGAAGTAGCAAAGTCAAATGATACAATTGTATGAACAGAAAGTACTAGTGGGGTTGCTAAACCAGCTAAAACTAATGAAACCTCTTCAAAACGTTGCCAATCTTTAGCTCTACCACTCCATCCAAAACTTAAAATTGAATATACTTTTTTAGTAAAAGGAGTAACTGCTCTATCTCTTAACATTGCAAAATCTGGTAATAAACCTGTCCACCAAAAAACCAATGAAACCGAAAGATATGTAGAAATTGCAAATACATCCCAAAGTAACGGTGAGTTAAAATTAACCCACAAAGAACCTAATTGATTTGGAATTGGAACAACCCAATATGCTAACCATGGTCTTCCCATGTGGATGATTGGAAATAAACCTGCTTGAATTACAGAAAAAATTGTCATTGCTTCTGCAGATCGGTTAATTGCCATTCTCCATCGCTGACGGAATAATAAAAGTACTGCCGAAATTAGTGTTCCAGCATGACCAATACCAACCCACCAAACGAAATTGGTTATATCCCATGCCCAACCTACAGTTTTATTTAATCCCCAAGTACCAATACCTGTTGAAATTGTATACACTATACAACCAATTCCCCAAAGGAAAGCTGCTAATGCGATAGAAAATACAGTCCACCACTGTTTGTTTGCTCTACCTTCTACAGGTGCAGCTACATCTACGGTTATATCATGATAACTTTTATCACCTATAACTAAGGGTTTTCTAATGGGTGCTTCGTAATGAGACGACATAATCCTTTATATTGTTTCTTGATTAATTATATATTTCTAACTTTCACTTGATAAACTACATTTGGTTTAGTACCAACACTTTCCAACAAGTGGTATGCTCTTTTATCTTCTGCAAGTGAAGCAATTGTATTTTCTTTATTATTTACATCTCCAAACATCATTGCTCCTGTAGAGCAAGCGCTTGAACATGCTGTTTGAAATTCATCTACAGCAACTTCTCTTCCTTCTCTTTTGGCTGTTAAGATTGTTAATTGTGTTTTTTGAATACACATAGAACATTTTTCCATTACACCACGAGAACGAACATTAACATCTGGATTAACTACCATACGACCTAAATCATCGTTCATATGATAATTAAATTCATCGTTTTTAGCATACAAGAACCAATTGAAACGACGTACTTTATAAGGACAGTTATTGGCGCAATATCTTGTTCCAACACATCTATTATAAGCCATGTGGTTTTGACCTTGACGACTATGTGATGTAGCAGCAACTGGACAAACTGTTTCACAAGGTGCGTGATTACAATGCTGACACATTACTGGTTGAAAAACAACCTGAGGATTGTCAGCTGGATTTTCCATTTGTCCAAATCCGCTTAGCGAACCTTTTTCTCCTGTTAATCCATCAAAATCATCTTTTTTCTTGTTATCACCTGCAAATGTATCTTCAGATGAATAATATCTATCAATACGCAACCAATGCATATCGCGACTTCTTCTAATCTCAGATTTTCCAACAACTGGAACATTATTTTCTGCGTGACATGCAATAACACATGCACCACAACCAGTACAAGCATTTAAATCTATTGAAAGATTAAAATGATGTCCTACTGAACGATCAAATGTTTCCCATAAATCAACTGATGTAGCCGGAACTTCTTTATGGTCTAATGAAACCATTGGAACAGGATTCCAAATTTGTGGTTCGTTATATTTTGCTTTAAATACTTCTAAGGTAGTTTCTTTAACAATATCGCCTCTACCCATTAAAGTTTTTTGCGACTGAACACTTGCAAATTCATGCTCACCATCTGCTTTAACAATTTGAGCAGCTTGAACATTATTGAAATTATTGTATACTAAATAAGCATTAACCCCAACTTGCATTTCTTCTTTTAATGAAGCTTTTTTTCCGTAACCTAAAGCTAAACCAATTGTTCCTTTAGCTTGACCTGGCTGAATAATTACAGGAGCGGTTATTTTAGTATTTCCAACAGTAACTGTTGCATAACTTCCATTTAATCCTCCATTGGCAACAATCTCGTTCTCTAATTCTAATTTTTCAGCATCAAATTTAGAAACTGTTAAATAATTATCCCAAGAAACTCTTGTAATTGGATCTGGAAATTCTTGCAACCAAGGATTGTTAGCTTGTTGACCATCGCCTAATCCAGTTTTTGTGTATAGAACTAATTCATATCCAGAAGTTGGTTTGGATTTTGCAAGAGCATTTGCTGCAGAACTGTAATCGGCTGTTCCTCCAGAAATACTAGATGAAGCACCAACATAAATACCATCATGAACTAATTGATTCCATGAAAGTCCTGAAACACTACTTGCACTATTTGATTTTAAATAATCATAATAAGAACCATCAATTCCATTTAATGATAATAAAACTTCTTGAAATTGTTTTGTATTAAATAATGGACGAATTGTAGGTTGCGTTAAAGAATAAGTTCCTTTAGTCAAGCTATGATCATTCCATGATTCTAAATAATGTGGAACAGCAGCTGCAATTGTAGTTATTGAAGCCGTTTCATCTTCTTTCAAAGAAAAAGCAACTGATAATTTTGTGTTTTTAAGTCCAGTTACAAATGCAGCGCTATTAGCTAAAGTATAAACTGGATTTACACCGCTCATTATTATAGTGTGAACTTTTTTAGAATTCATATCAGCTATTAATTCAGCTATTTTTTCATTAGAACCTTTTCTTATTTGTCTAGTTCCAGCTGTTAAGAACGTTTCGCTTTTTATAGCTTGATTGATAGCGATTACTAAAAGCTGTGCGTTTTTATCTTGAATTCCAGAAACTAAAAGTCCTTTACTTCCAGCATCATTTAATTGTTTTGCTGCTTTCATTACTTCTGCATCCAAACTTTTATCTAAAGAAGTTGCAATTGAAGAACCGGTAATATTATTGTATATATTTACTAAAGCTTGTTTTTGATTAGCTTCAGACATAGCAATTCTTTTATCGGCAGAAGCGCCAGATAATGTCATGTTAGATTCCATTTGAATATGCTTAGACATCATTCCGTTTTGAGGAATTCTTCCTTTAGCATAACCTGAATCAAAACCTCCACCTTGCCAATCACCTAAAAAATCTGCTCCAATTGAAACTATTGTATTTGCTTTTGAAAAATCTAAATCTGCAAGTGCTCTTTCGCCATAAACAGTTTCAAAAGCGTCTAGTGCTGCCGATTCTGATACCGCATCATAAATTATATGCTGAGTATTTGGATTTTTGGTAATAAAATCTGCAATTAATTTTTCTGTAGATGGACTAGCTAATGTGTTAGTCAATAAAACTACTTGTCCATTTTTAGCTTTGGCATCAATTAAACTTGCTTTAATTCTTGCATCAACCTCAGACCAATTAGAACTTTTAGAATTAATCATTGGCGATTTCAAACGCATACTATCATATAATGACAATACCGAAGCATGAACTCTTGCGTTAGCTGTAAATTTTGGACCAGCAATAGTATTATTTTCTATTTTAATAGGACGACCTTCTCTTGTTTTTATTAAAAGATTTGCAAAATCAAAACCATCAAACATTGTAGTTGCATAATAATCTGCAATTCCAGGAATAATTTGTTCTGGTTGAACTACATAAGGTATTGATTTGTGTACTGGACCTTCACAAGCAGCCAAAGTTGCAGCTGCTGTGCTGAAACCAACATACTTTAAAAAATCACGACGAGTAGTTGATGAAGATGACAAAGACGCAGCGTCTCCTAAAAATTCATTTGTTGGAATTTCTTCAACAAATTCATTATTTCTAAGCGTCTCAACAATAGAACTATTTTCGTTTAGTTCTTCAACACTTTTCCAGTATTTTTTGTTTGATGACATATTGTATATAAAAATTAGCTTCTTAGTAATATATTAATAGTGGCATTTACCACATTCTAAACCTCCCATTTGTGCTGCAGTCAATTTATCAACTCCATATTTTTTAGAAAGTTCTGTATGAATTTTATCGTAATAGGCGTTACCTTCCATTTTCACATCTGTTTTGCGGTGACAGTCAATACACCAACCCATTGTTAATGGAGCAAATTGTTTTTGAATTTCATAAGTTTGAACTTCGCCATGACATTTTTGGCATTCAATTCCAGCAACAGAAACGTGTTGAGAGTGATTAAAGTATACAAAATCTTGTAAGTTATGAATACGAACCCATTTTACCGGTTTAGTTTTACCAGTATATTTTTGTCCTGCTTTATCCCAACCAACTGCATCATACAATTTATTTATTTCACCATCATAAAATGCTTTAGAATAATCAGCGGTTGCAGTTGTATCTGAAACCTCAGCTATGTTTTTATGGCAGTTCATACAAACATTTAATGAAGGAATTCCAGCATTTTTACTAGTTCGCGCTGCAGAGTGACAATATTTACAATCAATTCCGTTACTTCCAGCGTGAATTCTATGAGAATAATGAATAGGTTGTATTGGTGCATAATCTTGATCTACTCCAATTTGTGATAAATATCCATAAACAAAATATCCACTTGCCAATAATAAAAATATTGCAGAAACCAGAAGCAAAAATTGATTTTTAGCAAATGCTCTTGGAATATTTAAGAAATCTATTTTTTTATCATTAGTTTCAATTCCGTTATTTTTTGCAATTTTAGTCAAAACATTATTAACTAAAAATAACATTGTAACTAATATCAGCATTACAAAAGCCAAAACCCCTAAAATAACATTGTTAGAAATTCCACTTTCTTCAACATTTCCTGTAGGTAATTTTCCTCCAACAACATCGACCTTTGGTGGTGGCGGTGTTGAAGTATAGGCAATAATATTATCAATATCAGTAGTTGATAATTGAGGAAAAGCTGTCATTACTGACTTATTATTTTCTTCAAATACTTTTACAGCTGCTGCATCGCCAGATTTAATTAATTCTGAACTATTATTAATCCATTTATACAGCCATGCAATATCATGCTTATTTGCCACACCACGAAGTGCTGGACCAGTTGCTTTAGCATCTAATTTATGACAAGCTGCACAATTTGTATTAAACAATTCTTTACCTTTAATTGCATCTCCACCAGCAGCGACTGGTGCAGCAACAGTTTCTGTAGCAGGAACTGCAGCGACAGGAACTGCTTGTTGAGCAAATAAATTTAAGGAGAATGATAGCGCTAAAGCTAAACTGAGAATTAAATTCCTAGAAGTTGAATTATGGTTACCCACTTTTTCCATATTGTTAATGATTATCTACATTTTTGGCACAGATTTTTCTATTAATAATATTAGAAAATAGTCTATGCATTTTTAAAAACTTGCACAAAAATACGACTTATGAATTATTCTCAAAACCTTAAATATATCTTAATTATCAATTTATATTAATTCTAAATAATAATTTTGCTTTTGAATATTAATAGAAGTATTACATTTGCATATAAATCAAACCCTTATGAACAATATATTGAAAAATAGTTTAAAAAAATACATGATTTTATTTATCATATTTAATTCAAATACAATATTGAAAGCTCAAAATATTGTGCTCAATCAAGATGAAAAATTTGAACAGCTATTGAATGAAAAACGAAAATTAAACAACTCATTAACAATTAATAACAATTATAAAATTCAAATATTTAGTGGCGATAATGAAAGTTCTAAAAAAGCTTTAGTAGATTTTAAAATGGAATTTAAAAACTATGATTCAACTATACTTTTTAATACTCCTGTATATAAAGTAATGGTTGGTAATTTTAAAACAAGAATTGAAGCTGAAAGAAATTTTATTGTTTTGAAGAGAAAATACCAAAATGCTATTTTGATTAAACCAAATAAATAATGTTTTTTAGAAAAATTAAAGTTTTATTTTTCTCATTTACTTTCATCACTTTTTTATTGCTGATGTTTTCGGATATTTTTATAAGCGACATTATTCATATTAACAGAAAAATAGTGTTGTCATTTGAAAATGAAGAGGTAATGAAACTACCCATTAATTTTTGGAATAATTTAACTGATAAAGCTGAGTTTGTATACAAAGGTCACTTTTATGATGTAAAATCATTTGAAAAAACAAACAACATTGTTATTGTTACTGCTTATAAAGATAAAGCTGAAATTATTTTAAAAACATTAAAGAAAACGCTTCATTCTAAAAACAAAAAAAACACTTTAATTTCCTCAAAAAAGTATTTAAACTTATATTTCCCATCAACACATGAAAGTTTTGTCAATTATAACTTTGTTGTAATTAGCGATAATTATTCAAATTTTGAAATAGCAAAAAACCTTCATTCTTTTTCTGTTTTTCATCCACCTTGTTAAATTAAATTGCATTTAGTTTTTAATACATTTTAAAACTTAGAATTTCATTCCAATACTTATGGGATGGAAAATAGTAACTTATATAACAATTACAATGAAAAAACATTTTTACCTTATAGTTTTGTGTTCCATTTATGGATTTTCACAAAACAAATCAGATTCAATAAAAACAAGACAATTAGAAGAAGTAGAAATTGTTTCTAAGAAATATTTAAAAAACATAAAAAAAATTTCGCAAAAAATTGAAGTTATTTCAAAAAATGAAATTGAGTTTCAGAATTTTCAAAACACAGCCGATTTACTTTCTAATTCTGGAAATGTTGCGGTTCAAAAATCACAACAAGGTGGTGGAAGTCCAGTTTTAAGAGGTTTTGAAGCCAGTAGAATTTTACTTCTTGTTGATGGTGTAAGAATGAACAATCTCATTTTTAGAGCTGGTCATTTACAAAACATAATAACCGTAGATGAAAACATGTTAGAAAACGCAACTATTTTTTATGGTTCGTCTTCAACATTGTTTGGAAGTGATGCTTTAGGTGGTGCAATAAATTTAGAAACAAAAAAACCGTTGTTTTCATCAATTAATAAATCTTTATTTAATGCTAATTTAAATTCTCGATATTCATCTGTTATCGAAGAAAAATCATTACATGTTAACCTTAACTATGGTTTACAAAACTTTGCCTCACTAACTTCTTTCTCTATAAACGATTTTGGCGATTTAAAAATGGGAAGAAGACAAAATCATAACAACGCCTTTTTTGGAGAAAGAGATTATTATGTTCAAACCAATAATGGTGTTGATGAACTTGTTGCCAATAACAATAAATATATTCAAAAATTTACTGCCTATAAGCAATATGACTTTATGCAAAAATTCTCTTTTAAACAAAAAAATGGATTAACACATGATTTAAACTTTCAATATTCTACCACAACAGATATTCCTAGATATGATAGACTTACAGATGTTAGTGGTTCCGGATTAAAAAATGCAGAATGGTATTATGGTCCGCAAAAAAGATTATTAGGAATTTACTCTTTAAACATAAAGAAATTTATTTTTAATAGTGATTTATCACTTGATTTAAGTTATCAAAACATTGAAGAAAGCAGACATAATAGAAGATTTGGGAATTATAAATTACAAAACCGTACCGAAAAAGTTTCAATGTTTTCTCTAAATGCAGTGTTAAAAAGTAAATTTAATAAAAGTGAATTATTATATGGTCTTGAAACTTATTATGACAATTTAAATTCTTCGGCTTACAGCAAAAATATAAATACTGGAGCATTAGAAACAATTGATTCACGCTATCCAAACGGAAAAAATAATATGTTTAGAAATGATTTATTTATTAATTATAATGAAACTATAAATACCAAAACCAACTGGAATATTGGTGGACGAATTGGGTATACCGTTTTAAAAAGTACGATTGATGATAATTCGATTTTTGAATTACCATTTAATAGTATAATTCAAACTAATTTTACTTATAGTGCATCAACTGGAATTATTCATAAAACTAGTGATGAGTTTAGTTTAATCGCCAATTTTAGTTCAGGTTTTAGGGTTCCAAACATTGATGATTTGGCTAAGATATTCGAATCTAGTGCAGGTTCAATTATTGTTCCTAACGAAGGTTTAAAACCCGAGAAAACTATTACTGCCGATTTTGGTTTTAGAATAAATAGTAAAAATAAACGTTTTGAATTTGATACAAATTACTTCTATACTAAATTTATTGATGCTATCGTTACAGACAAATTTACTTTTAATGGTTC
>JAYTPS010000052.1:0-3051 GCA_043747155.1 Flavobacterium sp.
CATCACCATCTAAATCGGCATATTGAATTTGATTATCATTACAATCAGTATTGTCTCTTACATACCCAACAGGTTGTGAACAAGCTATTTGTGTTACAATTGAAGAACCAAAACCATCACCATCAGCATCTTGATAGAAAGTAAATGCTGTGCTTAGAGAAGCATTATTATCATTACAATCAATATTATTTGTTACATAACCAACAGGTTGTGAACAAGCCATTTGTGTAACAATTGCTGAACCAAAACCATCGCCATCAGCATCTTGATAGAAAATGATTGCTGTATTTTGAGTAGCGTTATTGTCATTACAATCAGTATTATTTGTAACTCCACATGCTACAATTGTTGTTGAACCTAAGCCATCACCATCTAAATCAGCATATTGAATTTGATTGTCATTACAATCAATATTGTTAGTTACATAACCAACAGGATGTGAACAAGCCATTTGTGTAACAATTGCTGAACCAAAACCATCGCCATCAGCATCTTGATAGAAAATGATTGCTGTATTTTGAGTAGCGTTATCGTCATTACAATCAGTATTATTTGTAACTCCACATGCTACAATTGTTGTTGAGCCAAAACCATCACCATCTAAATCGGCATAATGAATTTGATTGTCATTACAATCTGAAAAATTTGAAACAAATCCATTTGGTTGAGTACAACTTGTTATATAATTATCTATGTCACCAAAGCCGTCACCATCAACATCACTGTAATAATAGTTCACTTCATTTTGATTTGGATTATTATCGTTACAATCCAAATTATTAATTACTCCACATGCTACAATTGTAATAGATCCAAAACTATCACCATCAGCATCTAAATATTGAATTTGCGAATCATTACAATCTGAATTGTTTGTAACATATCCAACAGGTTGAACACAAGACGTTAATGAAATTACATCTGAACCAAAACCATCGTTATCAGCATCTTGATAATAAGTTATTAATACATTTTGAGAGGCATTATTGTCATCACAATCTGTATTGTTAACTGCTCCACAAGCTACAATTGTTGTAGAACCATAACCATCATTATCTGCATCTAAATATAGAATTTGTGAATCATTACAATCTGAATTATTTGTAACTCCACATGCTACAATTGTAGTTGAGCCATATCCATCACCATCTAAATCGGAATATTGTATTTGATTATCATTACAGTCTGACGAGTTAGTTACAAAACCATTTGGTTGAGAGCAACTTGCAATATAATTATCAATATCCCCAAAGCCATCAGCATCAACATCTCTATAATAATAAAATGTTTCATAAATATTTGGATTATTATCATCACAATCTTCATAATTTGGCACACCACAATAAGATTGAGCTAAGGAACCATATCCGTCACCATCAGAATCTATATAAAGAATTTGAGTGTCATCGCAATCTACATTGTTTGTAACTCCTCCACAAGGTGAAATAATTGTTGAACCATATCCGTCATTGTCATTATCTTCATATTGAATTAGGTTATCATTACAATCTAAATTATTACCTACATATCCAATAGGTAGGATACAATCTTCTAATGTAAAATTAGGATTACCAAAACCATCATTATCGCTATCTTGATAGAAAACTACAGGTTCATATATTGCAACGTTATTATCATTACAATCTAATGCATTAGAAACACCGCAAGCAACAAGTGTAAAGACACCATATCCATCGCCATCATTATCTAAAAATTGTAACATAGAGTCATCACAATCTGAATTGTTAGCTACACCACAACCTACTTGAAAAGAAGAACCAAAACCATCTTGATCTAAATCTTCATATTGTAATTCTGAATCATTACAATCATCAGCATTAGTAACATAACCTATTGGTTGCTGACATGTTTCAATAGAGAAGTTGCCATCACCAAAACCATCACCATCACTATCTGCAAAATATAAATTTAAACTATTGATGTTAGAATCATTATCATCACAATCTATATTATTTGCAACTCCACAAGCAACAATCGATGTAGAACCAAAACCATCATTATCATTATCTGCATATTGAATTTGATTATCATTACAATCTAAATTATTACTTATGTAACCAGCTGGTTGAACACAAGAAGATTGTAAAACATTTGGATTACCAAAGTTATCACCATCTAAATCTTGATAAAATGCTATTAAAACATTTTGAGAAGCGTTAGTATCATTACAATCAGAATTATTTGTAACTCCACAAGCAACTAAATTTGTTGAACCAAAACCATCGTTATCACTATCAGCATACTGTAATTGATTGTCATTACAGTCTGAATTATCAGTTACGTAACCAAATGGTTGCGAACATGAAGATTGTGAAACATTTGGATTACCAAAGTTATCACCATCTAAATCTTGATAAAATGTTATAATCTGTCCACCATTTGTTACTTGTACTGTTTGGTTTTGAGTAGAAATATTTCCATTTCCATCATTATATGTCCATGTAACTGTATATGTTCCTTCAACTGTGTATGTTGTAGGATCATTCGTTGTTCCAGTAATAGTTCCAGAACAATTATCAGTTGCAGTTGGCGCAGTTACTGTAGCCGAACATTGACCAGTTACAGTTGCAAGAGTTGCAACATTTGCTACTGGCGCAGTTGTATCATTTATAATTACTTGTTGTGTTTGCGTTGAAACATTTCCTTTTGCATCAGTATACGTCCAAGTAATATTGAAAGTTCCTTGAGTAGAATATGATAAAGGAGAAGTTGTAGTTCCAGTAATAGTTCCAGAACAATTATCTAAAGCAGTTGGCGCAGTTAAAGTTGCCGAACATTGACCATTAACTGTTGCAAGATTTGCAATAGTTGCTACTGGCGCAGTTGTATCGTTAACAATTACTTGTTGTGTTTGTGTTGAAACATTTCCTTTAGCATCAGTATACGTCCAAGTAATATTGAAAGTTCCTTGAGTTGTATATGATAAAGGAGAAGTTGTAGTTCCAGTAACAGTTCCAGAACAATTGTCTAAAGCAGTTGGCGCAGTTACTGTAGCCGAACATTGACCAGTTACAGTTGCAAGAGTTGCAA
>JAYTPS010000053.1:0-4180 GCA_043747155.1 Flavobacterium sp.
GTTAAAAAAACCATTACCATGATTGCTACATCTTTTACCGCTTGGTTTGAATTTAAAGATATTATTAATTTACCATATATTAACTAGACTTAAGCCAAAATATTTAATTATTGGAATAATTGGCATTATAGTTATGGTGTGTTTTTTATATCCTAGAATGAAATCTATTTCTGATGCGCAAAAATATCCTCCAGTTGAGTACAAAAACAAATAAATATAAAAACATTTATATTTTACATTTTTTAACATAAACAAATGGACGGAAGTCGCGAGAATTTATACAATAGAAAAATATATAAATGAGCAAACCCGATAGCCAAGTAGCTATCGGGTTTTTTGTGTGTGTGAATTTTAAAAAGACGTTTGCGTTGGCAAACGTCTTTTTGCCCCAAATCTACCAAGAACTTAACCTACTAAATTCTATGGTAAAACAAACATAGTAATGAAAGTATTTAAAAACACTTTAAATGCATTAATTATATTGGAATGATAGTCAAATGAGAGTGTAAACTAGTATTATATTGAGTCAAGTGTTTTAAAATTAAAAAAGGTGAAATTTCTTTCACCTTTTTTGCCCCAAATCTACCATAAACTTAACCTACTAATGCTATGGTGATTCAAATGTAGAATTACAACTACACTTATTGAAATAAAATTGTTGAAAAACCAAAATAATCGACAAACTACATAAAAAATTGTTTTTTACCAAAAAAATTATACTATTTACTGATGAAGTTGTAATTTATTTCTTAAAAAGAATTAAAAAAGACGTTGAAACTCCTAATTATAAAGTTATAAAAAATAAAAAAGGTGAAATAAATTTCACCTTTTTTGCCCCAAATCTACCATAAACTTAACCTACTAATGCTATGGTTCTCCAAAGATATACTAGGATTCATTTTTCAAAAAATAATATTGATAAATTACAATAATAGTCGACGAACTACATCTTTGGTCGTTTTTTAATATGCTCTAGCGTCTTTTCCTTAATAAAAATTCATAAAAGCTCGATTTACAACACGGTTTCCTCCAGGTGTTGGATAGTTTCCAGTAAAGTACCAATCGCCTAAATTCTTCGGACAAGCAATGTGTAAATTATCTACCGTTTGAAATATAATTTTAACCTCAGCTTTAACACTTGAAGTAGTTATTAATTGAGCTATTTTATTTGATATCTCCATATCGCTAAATGACGAATATAATTCAGTTACGTAATTAACTACATCACAATCTTTTAATCCTTCTTGTTCTTTGCATTTTTTATATATTTTATCAACTATTTTATATGAATTTCGCTCTTTTAAAAGTTCAATTGCTGCTTGAAAAGCAATCAATCCTTCAAGCTTTGCCATATCTATTCCATAGCAATCTGGATATCTAATTTGTGGTGCTGATGAAACTACAACTATGCGTTTTGGATTTAATCTGTCCATCATTTTAATGATACTCATTTTTAGAGTAGTTCCTCTTACAATGCTATCATCAATTATTACTAAATTATCTGTTGGTTTTATTACGCCATAAGTTACATCGTAAACGTGTGCAACAAGTTCATCTCTATTTTTATCATCGGTAATAAAAGTTCTAAGTTTTGCATCTTTAATAGCAATTTTCTCGGTTCTAATTTTAACTGATAGAATTTGTTCTAATTTTTCTTTAGTTAATGTTTTTCTATTGTCTAAAATAAAATGGTTTTTTCTTGAATTTAAAAAATCATTTGCCGCCTCAACCATTCCATAAAATGAAGTTTCTGCAGTGTTTGGTATGTATGAAAAAACAGTATTGTCAGTATCATTTTCAATAGCTTCAAGAACAGCTGGAAGAATTAATTTTCCGAGTTCTTTTCTTTCTTTATAAATTTCGGCATCACTTCCACGAGAAAAATAAATTCTTTCAAACGAACATGCTTTTTTTTCAGTTGGTGTTATAATTTCTTCCTCAGTAATTGTTCCGTTTTTTTTAATTATTAATGCGTTTCCTGGTTGTAATTCTTGCACTTTATCAAAATCGACATTAAAAACGGTTTGAATAACCGGTCTTTCTGATGCTACAACTACAATTTCGTCGTCTTGATAAAAATAAGTTGGACGAATTCCTGCAGGATCACGAAAAACAAATGCGTCGCCGTGACCAAATAATCCAGCCATGGCATAACCGCCATCCCAACCACGAGAAGCACGTTTTAAAATTTTAGTAATGTCTAGTTTTTCGGCAATTATGGGCGATGCTTCTCTTTTAGATAATCCGTTGTTTTTACATTCTTGGTATAATTCTGTCACTTCATCGTCTAGAAAATGTCCTATTTTTTCCATAACTGTAACTGTATCAGCCATTTCTTTTGGATGTTGACCTAGTTCAATTAAGCTATTAAAAAGTTCGGTAACATTAGTCATATTGAAATTACCAGCAATAATTAGATTTCTATGCATCCAATTATTTTGACGTAAAAACGGATGCACATTTTCTATGCTGTTTTTTCCAAAAGTTCCGTAACGCACATGACCAAGAAACAATTCGCCTATGTATGGAATATTTGCTTTTTGAAGCGCAACATTATCTGTATATTCTGGATGCGAAGTCATTTCTTCGTTTATTCTATCATTTATTTGCTTAAAAACATCTTGAATGGGTTGTGCATCGTTAGATCTAACTCTACTTATGTATCTTTCACCAGGTTCAACGTCTAATTTTATGGAGGCAAAACCTGCGCCATCTTGACCTCGATTGTGTTGCTTTTCCATTAAGAGATACATTTTTTGTATGCCATAGAAAGCTGAACCGTATTTTTCTTTATAAAATTCTAACGGTTTTAGTAATCTTAGAAAAGCTATTCCACATTCGTGTTTGATTGAGTCGCTCATTGTGTTGTTGTGTTGTTAGGGACAAGTCGCGACTTGTCTGTGCTGTTATTATAAATAAAAAAAGCCCCGAATATTTCGAGGCATAAATTTATTAAATTTCTATATCAAATTGTGTTAACGCTTTAAATTGTTTTAATCTTTCTTGAACTTCTTCTTTTTTAAGGTGCAACATTCGTTCTGTTCCAAATTTTTCTACACAGAAAGAAGCTAGGTTTGATCCGTGAATTATGGCTTTTTTCATATTTTCAAAGGATATATTTTCGCTTTGTGTAATGAATCCTGCAAAACCTCCAGCAAATGTGTCTCCTGCGCCAGTTGGATCAAAAACTTCTTCAAGTGGTAAAGCTGGTGCAAAAAAGACTTCTTTATTATGAAATAATAATGCGCCGTGTTCCCCTTTCTTAATTACAACATATTTTGGACCCATTGTATGAATTTTTGCTGCCGCTTTTACAAGAGAATATTCTCCTGAAAGCTGACGTGCTTCTTCATCATTAATTGTAATTACGTCTACACGTTTTATTACGTTTAACAATTCTGGCAAAGCGCAATCCATCCAAAAGTTCATTGTGTCTAAAACAATTAATTTAGGTTTGGTTTCCATTTGATCTAAAACACCACTTTGTACCATTGGATGTAAATTTCCAAGCATTACAACATCGGCATTTTTAAAATTTTGAGGTACAACAGGATTAAAATCAGCAAGAACATTTAACTCTGTTGCCAAAGTATCTCTTGTATTTAAATCGTTATGGTATTTTCCACTCCAAAAGAACGTTTTTCCACCTTTTACAATTTCTAAACCAGAGATGTCAATATTTCTTGACGTTAATAAATCTAAATATTCTTGAGGAAAATCGTCTCCAACAACTGACACTATTGCCGATTGTAAGTTAAAATGTGAAGCCGAAAGACCAATATAAGTTCCTGCGCCACCAAGTATTTTATCTGTTTTTCCAAAAGGTGTTTCTATAGCGTCAAATGCAACCGTTCCTACTATTAAAAGTTTGTTCATTATTTTGTCATTGCGAGATTTAGAAGCAATCTCTAATTAAAGGTGCAAAGATAGGTTTTTAGTTTAAAAGTTTAAAATGGAATTATAATCTTGAAATTAATTTAAAAAAATCATTCCTTGAGATAGTAATTACTAAAGGATTAGAAATGTAAGTTAACAATAATTTATCACCAGTAACTAAAATGCTTTTTGTTTCAATACAAATATCATAAAGATAATTATCATCTTTATCTGGCGCTTCGTTATATTTTGTTTCTGAAAATTCTAGAATACAAATTTTTTGGATTTCTGAAATATAAAATGG